>JAUWHT010000280.1 GCA_030605745.1 Pirellulales bacterium
GGTAGTGCCTCACGATGTTGGCAAGGATTTCTTGGGTTTATAGCGGTCTAATGCTGATGTTAGAACATTTTCTCGTTGTTCGACCCAGTCCTCTCGCTGCAGGTCGCTAACATGAACCGGATACCGGATGTACGCCAGCACCGACCAGAGTCGATCTGTCAGGCCCAATGCCATGGCAGGGGTTTGCCCGTTCAGCGAACGATGCACGCGCGTCCAATTGTACAGATCGTGCCACAGCGACAACGCCCACTGCAGCCATTGCTCGCCGCGAGAGACGTTGCGAGTACGCCGGGCCAGCCGCGTTTGTTGCCCTCGCAACGTGCCGTTGAGTCGCTCCACGTGCGAGGTGTTGATCTGTTGGCCGATCCCCAACTCCACGATTCTCAGACGAATCTGTTTGGCCCGACCGAACAACGCTCGGGTCTTGACCCCAAGCAGGTTGCCGGTGGCATCGCGCAGCTTGTGCACCACACCGACCAACAGACCCGGCGGGGCCTTCAACCTGGGATGCTTTTTTCGCCCCCGTCCCCAGCGGCGACGGCCATGCTTTACCACACCGAAGATATCCAGAATGGCGGACGGGTACGGCAAATGATCGTCGATCAACAACATCGGCAAAGCGTTCGAGCCGCTGCAACACAGGCCGACCGACGCGACCAGTTGTTTGGCCATCTCCAGCGTGCGTGGTCCCACCCGCAAGTCGATCACAAAGCGGCTTACGACGGCCAACGCTGTGTGAACCCAGACTCGACCCAGGCCGCGACGCGACCGAGCAGACCGGTTGCCTGCATCTTCCCTCGCTCCGCGCCCCCTTTTTTCGTCCCACTCGGGCTAACCCGGCCGTGCAACTCGTCCATCTCGACCGCATCAGGCGGGTGCTCCAGTTTCTCCAATTGCAAACGGTGGAAGTCCTCGGCCCGCCGGCCGGCCTTTTCAAGGAACTGTTCCACCGTACGAGGATCAACCTCACAAATGTCCGCTGTGGCTTCCAGCGAGCAACCGTACCCCAGGCACTTGACAATCCGCACCACGATTTGTTCGGGCAGTTTGGTGTATTCCATGAGCGTGCCCCGCCGCTCACTGAAGCGATGGCCGCATGTACTGCAATACAGCCGACGGATGTGTTTGCGTTTTCCCGTCCACTCGACGACGCTAAGGTTCCCCGCGTCAAACCGATTGAAGTCGTCGCAATCCGGGTTGGGGCAGGCAAACACAGCCAGCGAGCCGCCGTTGTCAGCACCATTGTGCTGGTTGCTCCGATCTTTCCTTGCCATCGCAAGCCTCCTTGCACTGCTAGCACATTTAGGCGCAACAGGAGAGGCAATAGCATAACAACCCCGCTATTTCTTGCCAACATCATGAGGCACTACCGCAAATTGAGAATTGCAAATTGCAAATCGATGACTGACAACTGACAACTCTCCCCATGATCCGAGTCTACAATACACTGTCGAAGTCGAAAGAGCCGTTCGAGCCGGTCAGGCCCGGCAAGGTCGGCATCTACCTGTGCGGGCCGACTGTCTACAAGCCGAGCCACATCGGACACATGGTCGGGCCGGTGATCTTCGATACCGTCAAGCGGTACCTGGTTTACTCCGGGTACGAAGTGACGCTGGTGGTCAACATCACCGACGTCGACGATAAGCTGATCGCCGAGTCGAGCAGGCGGGCAGTGGCTATGTCCGATCTGGCGGCCGAGATGACGGCCGACTATATGAACAACCTCGATGTGCTGGGCGTCGACATGATCGATCACTTTCCACGCTGTACGGACAACATGGACGAGATCGTCCGGTTCACCAGCACGCTGATCGAGAAGGGTTTTGCATACGAATCCGGGGGCGACGTGTACTTCGAGGTGAGCAAGGCGGTCGACTACGGCAAGCTGAGCCATCGCCCAAGCGAGGCCATCCACGGCGGCGGCGCGGCCGGGCGAAAACGGGCCACCGCCGACTTCGCCCTGTGGAAGGCCGCCAAGCCGGGTGAACCTTCCTGGGAGAGCCCCTGGGGGCCCGGCCGACCCGGCTGGCACATCGAATGTTCCGCCATGAGCCGCCGGTTGTTGGGAAAGACGTTCGACATCCACGGCGGCGGGCTGGAGAACATCTTCCCTCACAACGAGTGCGAGATCGCCCAGGCAGAGGCCGCCACCGGCAAGCCCTTTGCCCGCTACTGGGTTCTGGCCGGCTCCCTGACCGTCAACGGGGTCAGGATGGGCAAGAGCCTGGGCAACTTTCTCACCATCAAGGAGGCGCTCAAACTGTACAGCCCGGAGGCGATCCGTTTCTTCGTCCTCTCGAGCCACTACCGCTCCCCGGTAGACTTTACCCGCGAGGCGCTGCTGGCCGCCGAACGCGGCGTCGAGCGGCTACACAACACCGTGCGCACACTGCGGATGCGGATAGAGCACGCCATGTCCTCCGGCACGGCGGATCTTTCCTACATCACCGACCTGGACACTCACCGAGACGCGTTCA
>JAUWHT010000292.1 GCA_030605745.1 Pirellulales bacterium
CGGCGCTGCCTGATCGTGCTTCTAAGCGACCTTTACGACGAGCCGGAAGACGTCATGCGCGCGTTGCACCACTTCCGGCATCGCCGACACGAGGTGATAGTGTTTCACATACTCGACAAGGCGGAGATCGAGTTCCCCTTCCGCGACGTGATCGCCTTTCATGACCTGGAAACCGACGAGCGGATACAGGTCGATCCGGCCTACGTCCGCGACGCCTACGTCGAGCAGATCGAGGCGTTCATCGAGCGCTATCGCCGCGCCTGCGCCGAAACCCAGATCGACTACGTGATGACCGATACCTCCGTGCCCTACGACTTCATGCTTTCCCGATACATCGCCAAGCGGAATAACACGGTTTCGTGAAAGATGAGCCACTCCGACTACACCCGGGCCGACTTCGACCGCAACCCGCTGATGTTCTACTACGAGGTCACCATGGCCTGCGACCTGGTGTGCAAACACTGCCGGGCATCGGCCCAAGAGAACCCGCATCCCGACGAGCTTACGCACCAGCAGTCGAAGGCGCTGATCGACCAGGTGTCCACGTTCCCCCGGCCGCCGATGATGGTCATAACCGGCGGCGATCCGCTCAAACGGGCCGACCTGTTCGAGTTGATCCGCTACGCCACCGGGCGTGGATTGCAGGTAGCGCTTACGCCGTCGGCCACTCCGCTGGCCACCTTCGAGGTGTTCGAGCGTGCCCGGGATGCGGGCGTCCGGCGGCTGGGGATCAGCCTCGACGGCGCCGATGCGGCGGTCCACGACGCCTTTCGCGGCTGGGAAGGGAGTTTTGAGCGAACGCTTCACATGCTCGACGTCGCCCGGCGGCTGAAAATGGCCGTGCAGATCAACACCAGCATCACCCGCCGCAACATCCACCAGGTTGACGCCATTGCCGAGTTGCTGGCCACGCAGCAGATCGCCATGTGGTCGGTCTTCTTCCTGGTTCCCGTTGGCCGCGGCGTCGAGGAAGAGCGGATCCGGCCCGAGGAGTACGAGACTGTCTTCGAGCGGCTTTGGCATCACGCGAACTGTAAGCCCTACGGGATAAAGACCACCGAGGCCCCGCACTACCGACGGTTCGTGCTCCAGCGAGGCGGCGACCCGCTGGCCGGACCGGGGGACAAGAACGACGCTGCCGCTCGGCGTGGGCATCGGGCCCCATTAGGCGTCGGCGACGGCAAGGGCGTGATGTTTGTCGGCCACACCGGCGAGATCTACCCGGCCGGCTTCCTGCCGCTAAACTGCGGCCGCTTCCCCGACGATTCGGTAGTCGACGTCTATCAGAACCACCCCACGTTCTGCGCCTTGCGAAATCCCGACGGCTTCAAGGGCCGCTGCGGCATCTGCGAGTACCGCCACGTCTGCGGCGGCAGCCGCGCCCGGGCCTACGCCGTAACCGGCGACCCGCTCGAAACGGAACCCGATTGCGTCTACATCCCGGGGCAAGTCCCCGAACCAAGACCGTAGCCGCTCGCGGCGGCGCAACCCGCTCTGTCCATTCGCAAGCCCCTCCGACCACTTGACACCGTGCTATAAATCCATGATAATAGGTGTTAATCGTTGCCAGGTCGTAAGCATCTGAAAATAGCTTATGCTGGCAGATTTACAGTTTGTGTTGTCGGAATATGGAGGACACGTCATGAAAGGGGTTCAGTTCTTAGTTGATGAGAATGGAGCAAAGACGGCCGTGTTCATTGACCTAAAAAAGTATTCGGAACTCTGGGAGGATTTCTACGACCTTGCCCTGGCGCGCAAGCGAGAAGGTGAACCTCGCGAGCCCCTAGAGTCGGTCAAGAAGAGGCTGGTTCGTCGAGCAAAAGGCCGAGCTAATGGCTGAGTATTCGATTGTCTTCGCGCGCTCAGCACGTAAAGAACTCGAAGCGCTGCACGAACCTGTATGTTCACGAATATTGGCCAGAATTGAGTCGCTAGCCGACCATCCGCGGCCGACTAGGTGCCGCAAGCTGGAAGGTAAGGAGAACTTGTGGCGAATTCGTATTGGGGACTACCGCGTGATCTACGCCGTTCTCGACAGGGAACGACTCATAGATGTTGTCGCTGTCCGACACCGAAGAGATGCCTATCGTTGATAATGTCGCCTCCTACAGTGCTGAATTCCCGGACACCCCCGGTTATTTCCCGATACAGAAGCGGCTGAAAATTCGGTCCAGCACGTCGTCGGTGTAGATGGTGCCCATGACTTTGCCCAGTTCGTTCAGGGCGACGCGAACCTCGGCGGCGATTAGCTCCTCGCCGCTGCCGGTGGGGACGATTTTCAGGGCACGATTCAGGCTCTCGGCGGCCAGTCGCAACGACTGGCGGCACCGCCCGGCCGTGCCGGCAACCACGCCGACGCCGGACGCGCCGGTGGTAAGCACCGCACGGCGAAGCTCTTCGCGCAAGGCGTCGATCCCTTGGCAGGTAATGCTGCTGGTTCGCAGCGCGGGTTGCGTACAGTCGGTTTGCCACGGTGCGTCGATTTTGGTCAACACGACAACCTGTTCACCGCCGGCGGGCCGGGCCAGTTCGGCCCGCTCCCAATCGCCCAGCGGCCGGGTCGAGTCGATGCACAGAATCCGCACGTGCGCCCGGCGGTGCTGCTCGGCGGACATCGCCCGGGCCGCCTGTTCTACGCTGTGGGAAGTGGCTGCGACGGCCCCTGCGCCCGCCGTGTCGATCAGTTGGCACTTCACACCGTCGAGGTCTAATTCGGCTGTCAGATAGTCGCGAGTGGTTCCGGGATAGGCGGAGACCAGCGCGCCGGTGCGGCGTGCCAGGGCGTTGAACAGGCTGCTCTTGCCGGTGTTCGGCCGGCCGACCAGCACCGCGCGAATCGCCCCGGCGGCCTCGCCGCGTGAGGCCATCTGTCGGACAATCTTCGCAACGGCTTTGCCGGCTTCGTCGAGTTGCCGGTGTAACTGGTCGGAGGTGATAAACGGCAGGTCCTCGTCGGCGAAGTCGAACCCGGCTTCCAGGTGGGCCAACAACTCGAGCAGCATGTCGCGCAGTTGATGCAACGGTCCGGCCAGCCCGCCGGCAAGCTGTGCCAGGGCCACGTCGAGTTCGCCAGGATCGGCCGCGTCGATCACTCCCAGCACGGCCTCGGCCTGGGTCAAATCGATCCGCCCGGCCAGGAAGGCCCGCAGGGTGAACTCACCCGGCTCAGCCATTCGGGCCCCGGCCGTGCAAAGCGCGCGGAGCGCGGCTTCCAACAGCGGTGGTGAGCCGAGCGTGTGGATCTCGGCCACCGGCTGCCCGGTATAGCTTCGCCGGTCTGGCCAGAGATAAAGTTCGCACGGCAGCGGCGAAGCAATTCCCGGCAGGCCGAGCGATCCGCGGATGATGGTTGGCCGACCAACAATCGCCAGATCAGCGCGGTCGTCGGCCTGAAAACATCGCCCGACGGCCGCATACGCCTCGGGCCCACTGACACGCACGATCCCCCGCGCCGCGCCCCCGGGCGGCGAAGCAACGGCCACAATGGTGTCGTCGAGCGGGTACATCAGGCGGTTATATGTTTAGCCGCCGGGCTTGCCCGGCGCGTTCTTTGACGGACGTTCATGACATCGTGACCTCGAACCCATTACCTCCTTGTGGATTGTATGCCAACTCGATAAACTGATCAAGAAGAATTTGGAAACACTTGGGTTTGGAGGCAAATGATGGCATTGAAACTAGACACCCTAAAGCGGGCTTTGCACACACTGGAAGAAGCCATTGAACTATACAAAGAGCAGCAGGTCAACCAGAAACTTCAACTTGCGCTCCAAGATTCCGTGATCCAGCGTTTTGAATATACATACGAGCTGGCCTGGAAAACGATGAAACGATGGATTAGCGATAATGTGAATCCTGAATCCGCCGAACCTACCTTTACGCGCAAGGAGCCTTTGCGTCTGGCGGCCCGGCAGGGCCTTATTGAAGATCCATTGCGCTGGTTTGATTATCATGAAGCAAGAGCGGTGTCGGCGCATACTTATAATGAAGCAAATGCCGACCAGGCTTTTCAGGCAGCGCTGGCGTTAGTGGGCGATGTGCAATATCTGATCGACCGATTAGAGAAACATAATGATTGACCTGGACGAAAAATACCTGCAAGAGGTCAAAGCCATCCTGAAGGAACACGTGCCGGATTGTGAAGTCCGCGCCTACGGCTCGAGGGTAAGAGACAAAGCCTGGAAATATTCCGATCTTGATCTTGCTATTGTTGGAACGAAGAAGATCGATCAAAGAAAACTTATCGTGATCAAAGAGGCTCTCGCGGAGTCTGATCTGCCCATCATGGTAGACGTGCTCGACTGGCACGCGATCAGCGATGAATTCCGCAACGTGATTGAGAAGGAATATGAGATAGTGCAGAAACCGTCAAGGCTGGCTGAGAGGTAAGGAAGCTACACTCGTTCCCACGCAGAGTGCGGGAACGAGGATGTAACAGAGTACACGCCGGGCAATTCATTCCGACGCCGACGCGCCGGGCAAGCCCGGCGGCTAAACGGATTTTCCTACTTCCGTCCGCGGCTTTTCTTTTGCTTTTTTTTGCGGGCGGCGCCGTCGCCGCTGGGTGCGGTCTGCTGGGGTTTGGGTCTTGCTTGGGCCTTGGCCTGTGCCCGTGATATGGGTTTGTCGGCCGGTTTTTGGTGGGTAGTCTTCGGCAGGAATTTGCGTTCGGCCAGGCCCCACGCGCTGGAGGCGATGAAGTACACGCACAGCCCGCTGGCTACCTTGAAGAATAGGATTCCCATAAAGACCATCATATATTTCATGATCTTCTGCTGCATCACTTGTTGCTCGTCGGTCGGCGGCGGCATGAACATCTTCTGCTGGGCGATAAAAAGTGCGATGGTCAGCATCGGCAGCAGGTTGAAATACGGCCCCAGCCCGAAGATACCAACACCGCTGTTGATAAACTCCGGCATAAAGCCGCTCCAATTGAACAGCATGTCGGGGGCCGCCAGGTTGGAGCACCAGCGCACGCTCTCGGAAACCAGCGGCGCCTGACGCAACTCGATGTCGACCATAAGCGACCGGTACAAGGCGATGAAAATCGGCAGTTGGATGAACAGCACCAGGCAGCCGCTGAGCGGGTTGTAGTTGTGCTTGCGGAACAATTCCTGTTGGGCCTTGGTCCGCGCCTCCATGTCCTTCTTGTACTTCTCCTGGATCTTCTTGATCTCCGGTTGCAACTCCTGCATCTTCTGGGCGCCGAGCGTCTGTTTCTTGCTCAACGGGAACATGCAACCGCGGACCAGGACTGTCAGCATCAGGATCGCCAGCCCGTAGTTGCACACCAGGGCATAAAACACGTGCAGTATGTGGGCCATCGGCACGGCCAGCCAACCGAACCAGCCGTAGTAGACGATTTCTTTCAGGCCGTACTTCTGGAGCAGGTCGGGCCTCTTCGGGCCGGCAAAGACTACGAACTGGTGGGCCAGCCCGTCGCCGGGCGATAGCTCGTGCGGCCGGCTCACCACCCGGCACGACGTATCAGTCAGCTTCAACATCTTCTGATCGACTTTTCCCACTCGCAGCGGCTGCGACTGGGCGAACCAGATTTCGTGTGGATCTTTCTTCTGCGGGATCAATACGGCGGAGAAATACTGGGCGTCGACACCGATGAACGTCAACGACTCGTCCTGCCAAGGCGGCCCGATTTTGTCCTCGGCGATCTTAGGGCAATTAACCATGTTGGGCGTCCTGTGGTCGAACGAGACGACCACGTCGCGCAGCCCCGCGGCGCCCCACGAGCGGCTGACCTTGTAGGCGTACCACGCGCCTTCGTCGGGCAACCCGGTCGGGCCGTCAAGCTGGTAGGCTACCTTGCGGGCCTGCTGGCCGACGTTGCGAATCCGGATGTCGAACACCAAGTGGTATGCCCTGTAATTGGCGTTGTTGATTGCCTTGGTGGGGACCATCGCCAGGCGATAGGTCTTTGTGATTTCCAGACCCGGCACGGCCAGCACCCGGCGGAAGACGACCTTGCTTCGGTCGGCGGCCGTTACTTCCCAGTTGCTCGTCCAGAGGTCCAGCCCTTCGAGTTCCTTGCCGACCTCGACGGCGTTTGTTGCTTCATCCCGGGTAAGCTCGCGGTCGTCGAGTTGCTGCAAGGTCAGCAGCAGCGACAGCGGATCGTCCGCCTCGGGCCGGACCACCTCCAGCGGGCGTCGTCTGAGTGTCACCGGGAGCGTCAGCCGCTTGCTCCCCCGCAAAACCGTCAGCATGATCTGCCTGTTGGGCTTCGTAGTTGCCAATGCGCGACGGAAACCTTCGGGGCTGGTAATCCTCTGTTTGCCGACGGCCTCGATTAGGTCGCCGGGCTTGAGCCCGGCCGCAGCAGCGGGAGTTCCCGGACCGACCACCTGGACCAGGCAACCCTTTCCCCGAATTTCCTTGTCGATCAAGGTTTCATCCATCACCAGATGGCCCAGGTAACCGCTGCGATCGTCCAGGTCGTGATAGCGGGGGCTGCTCAGTTCGATCCGTGCGACCGCGGCCCCCTTGTTGGTCAACGTGACCAACATGCGGTAGGGGCTGGCCGGATCGAGCGAGCCGAGCGTGACCCACTTTCGGGAGATATCCGGCTGGGCCTGGACGGGCTTTGGGGGCTTGTCCTCGGGACCTTTGGCAGGTTCTGCCGGTTCGCGGTGCTGGCCCTGATCTTTCGGGGGCTTTGGCCGCTGTTGCTCCGGCGGGGGCCGCCTCTTGGCATCATCGCGGCCGGCCGCTGCCTGCTGGGCCTGGTCCGGTTGCGGCTTGGGCGCAGGCCGTGGGTTCAGCCGCGACATGACGGCGAAATGGGCCATCAGAACAGCAAACGAGAGAACCAGGAAAAGCACGAAACGCCGTTCCATCTGCGGAAAACCTTTGGTGGTAAACGCTAACTCAACCTCAATGAATACACCACGGAGTCACGGAGGACACGGAGAAGTACGAGAAAGATGTTGTTGCAATAATTAGACTTAAGCTCCGTGATCTCCGTGTCTCCGTGGTGTATCTAGATTCTAGCGCCCGTCGCGGAGCCGGTCGCCGAGGAAGTCATCCAACTCCGGCACTTCATGGATCCTCTTGATGGTCTCTTCCACCGCATACTCCACTCGCCGGAACCGAACCAGATCATCCTCCAACACGACATAGCACGCCTGGGGGTTGCCGTCGCGCGGCTGCCCGACCGAACCGATGTTGACCATGGCCTTTTCACTGCCCAGGCGGTACTCCAGGCCGAGTTCGTCGGGACTGAAGAAGTGGAAGCTTTCGGTGAAGACTCCCGGCACATGGGTATGACCCTGAAAGGCGTGCCGCCGGATCAGGGCGAATATCTTCTCCAGCTTTCGTCTGTTGTAGATATCCTCGGGAAAAACGTATTCGTTCAGTGGATTTCGCGCCGAACCGTGGACGAACAGCAGTTCGCCTTCCTGGCGGTTCCGCGGCAGTTCGCCCAGGAAGTCCCAGCGGCGATGCCGGTCGGCCGGATCGCCCGCGGAATTCTCCAGTTGGGCGCGGGTCCAGAAGATGGCCCGCTCCGCACCCGAATTGAAGCCCTCAGGATCAAACAAGGCCCCTTGGTCGTGGTTGCCCAACAGGCAGACTTGACAGCTTTCCATGACCCGATCGATTACCTCGCGCGGATTGGGCCCATAACCGACCAGGTCACCAAGGCAGTGGACTTCAGCGATTTCTTGCTCGCGGATATCGGCCAGCACCGCCTCGAGGCTCTCGAGGTTACTATGAATGTCGCTGATCAGCGCTCGTTTCACTCTTTGAGGCTCTCTGACGCACGTGGCATGCAAACACAATAATTCATTTTCGCACAATTCGCTGGTCAAGTCGAGAGAGACATCTTGTGCTAATCCGGCGCAGCCGCCAAGCTGTGGAGATGTGTGAGCCGACTGCCGGCTGGACGGTTATGTCCCGGGCGGTTCTTACTTCTTTTGAGTGGTGTGCTGTGCGGATCCTGGCCCTGGAGACCACTGAAATGGTCGGCAGCGTGGCCGCGCTGTGCGACGGTAACCTGTTGGCCAGCTTCGAGTTAAGTCGGCAGCAGCGGACCGCCCAATCATTGGCGCCGGGGCTGCAGACGCTGCTTCAGCAGGTCCAGTGGCGACCGACCGACGTGGATTTGGTGGCCGTAACGTCCGGCCCGGGGTCGTTTACGGGCCTGCGGATCGGGGTGACTGCGGCCAAGGTCTTCGCCTATGCCGCCGGTGCCGAGGTCCTGGCCATCGATACCTTGGAGACAATCGCTGCCGGAGCACCCGACCAGGTCAGCGCCCTTTCGGCGGCCGTCGACGCCCAACGGGGCGAGGTCGTGGCAAGATCGTTCCAACGAGGCCCGGACGGTTGGTTCGAGCCGGCCGGCGCCGCGGAACTGGTCACGGCCGATACCTGGATGGACGGCTTGGCTGCCGGCTCAGTTGTGACCGGACCGGTGCTCCGCAAGCTGGCCGGCCGGGTGCCCGATCACCTGACCGTGCTCGCCCCGCAATACTGGGCCCCAACGGCCGCCGCCGTCGCCCGCCTGGCCGCCAGACACCACGCCGCCGGCCGCCGCGACGACCTCTGGACCCTCGTCCCCCGCTACAGCCGCCGCAGCGCGGCCGAAGAGAAGTGGGAAGAGAAGCAAAGGAGCAGTGCGTCATAGGCACCACCCCGCTTGCCATCTGTAAGCGTTCACGGGGCCACTGAGAAGACCAGGGAGGGGCAAAGGCCTTGGAACGGTGTTGGGTGGCAAGCGAAGTGAAGAAGCCCGGGAGATTGCAAATTGCAAATTGGCAATTGAGAATTGAAAATTGGCAGGTGGAAGATGTGACTTTGCAATTTGCAATGGTCAATTTGCAATTTGCAATCTTGACTGGGTTGCATGCAGGTGGCGATCACCGTCCAGATACGCTCGCACCACTGTCGGCCGATTTCGCTGCGGGTGCCTTGGGTCACGCGACGGTCGATGACCACGAAGCGAATCGCCTGTTCAGCCAGATTGTTGGTCGGTTCGATTCCGGGCGTGGTGATAAACTGGAAGTAGGCTTCGTCGATGTTCAGCCTGGCCCAGCGTGAGGACCTGTGCCTCCAGCTTGGCGACGCGTTTGGCCAGTCGCTCGCAGAATGAAGTGTACTGGTGGTGTAGCGGAACAGCCCAGGGCCCGCCGATCAAAAACTCCAGACCGATCGAGATTCGGGTACTTAACCCCGTCTCGGATTTATGCGATACTAAGAACGATCGCTCATAGGTAACACTTTGGCACGGCCGAAGGCCCATCAGCGGTTGCGTGAACGGTTACATTCTGGAAACCACTTTTGTCCCATTCCGTAGGAGGATGCCGTAATGAACAAGTGTAGGTTGTCGTTGGTCAACTCAAGAGTCCGTTGTCGGCTATCCAAAGCAGGGGTTTGCGGCATGATGGTCACCTGGGTTGCGCTGGTGCTCGCGTGTGCTGCATCCTATGCCGAGGACTGGCCGACGTATCGGCACGATAACACCCGAAGCGGCGCGACGGCCAAGCAACTCAAGCCGCCGTTGTCGCAGTGCTGGGTCTTCCAGCCTCGGCATGCGCCGGAGCCGACGTGCTGGTGGACGACGGGATCGCCTATTTCGCGGCGGGCCTCTTCCCGGTCGAAGGCGTGTACCTCTACGCGGTTCGCGCGGAGGACGGGCAGCTCGTTTGGTGCAACGACGCGTGGGGTCGAAAGGCCCGGGGCCTGCTCTCGCCACAAGGGTATCTGCTGGCCTCGAAGAAGAGGCTCTTCGCACCGCAAGGGCGGGGCCTGCCGGTGGCGTTCGACCGCAACGAAGGCCGCTTCCTCCTGCAAGTGGGCTCGGCCACCCAGATCGGCGGCACGTACGCCCTGCTCGTGGGCGACTGCCTTTTCGCCGGCACTGAAAAGCTCTCCGCCTACATGGAGAAGCCGGGGGCCAAGTTCGCGCAATTCGCCTTCTTTGCCGGCCGGCAACTGATCGTCACGCGAGACTTCTCCTACATGATGACGGACCGCGAGATGCTGGCCCTGGATCGCACCACTTATCCCAAGGCCAGCCTCTTGCGCGGGGCCGTCGTGTCCAAAAGGTACCGCTTGGTGAATGAGGTTGTGTTGCCGAAGAGGAACGTGCAGAAGTTCACCGCGGCGGTCAAGCAGCATGAGCAAACCTTGAACACGCTCGACCAGCAAATCGCCGAGCTTGCTAAGAACGGTGAGACTCGGGCTAAGCAATTGGCCGCGCTCAAGACCCAGCGGGCCGCCGTTGCCAAGAAGCTCGAAGCGGACGCGAAGTCGCTCGCGACCACCAAGGCGGAAGTGGCCAGACTTGAGCAGGAAATGAATTCCGTTGAGGAACAACGCAAGAAGGCCGAAGCCGACATGGCCGCCAGCGTCAAGTGGCGGTGTCCGGCGGAATGCCCCGAGGCGTTGATTCTGGCGGGCGACGTGCTGTTTGCGGGTGGCAAGGACAAGGTTATCGCGATCAATACGCCGACCGGCAAGAGACTCTGGACGGGCAAGGTGGAGGGCACGGCCAAGGGTCTGGCCGTGGCCGCCGGGCACCTGTTTGTCAGCACCGACACGGGTGCCATCTACTGCTTCGGCCCGGCTTGTGGCTCAAGTTCACACGCGGGCCGCTTCCGGGCGCGGGGAGCTGGACCCATCAGTATGCCGACCCGGGCAACACCACCTGCGGCGACGACCAACTCGTGAAGTGCCCGCTTGGCCTCTTGTGGTTCGGCGAGCCAGGCCCGCGCAACATGGTCGAGCGCCACGCTCAGGCGGCCGGTCCGCTTTCGATCAACGGGCGGCTTTTCGTGCAGGGCCAAAACGTGGTGATGGGCTACGATGCATACAACGGTCTCAAACTATGGGAGCGGGAGATCCGCGGAGCTATTCGGTGCGGTACACGCCGGCATGTCAGCAACCTGGCTGCCAGTGCGGACAGCTTGTTCGTGGCCGTCGGAGAGAAGTGCCTTTGCCTCGACCCGGCCAGAGGATTCACGAGATGACGATCTCCATCGGCGACGGGAGAGTCTTTTTTGCTGACGACGCAGTAACGGAGCAGCAACGTGAGCAGACCCTGAAGGACAGAATCGCACGGATGCAACAACTGACCGGCGTGGAGCGAATGGAAGCGGAAGAGAAGTTGAAGGCGGCCACAGTTCGCCTCGTCACCGCCCTGGACGCGGCTACCGGAGAGAAGCTTTGGGAAAGGCCCGTGGACCTCACCGACTGCGGCACCTTGGTCAGCGAGATGCGCAGAAGCACCTTGGTCAGCATGCACAAAGGCGGCATTTTGCTGTTCTTTGGGGTCTATGGCAACGGCCACGACTACGTGTGGCGTGCATTCTTCGCTGGGCAACACGCCTCTCGCCGCGTCGTTGCCCTGTCGGCGACGAACGGATCCGGCCGCACACTATACCGTACGCCTCGCCTTTGCTAAAATAGTTTTTCCGTTTCTGGGTGCAAAACTCTGAGCATTTACGATTTTACAGCCGTGCAAGCGGCGTTCCGGTAACTCGGCATGGCTAGAACCGTTTACGGTCCTTCCCGCCGCAGGCGGACACGCCCGTAAACGGGCGTAAGTTCGTTGTCCTACTGACAATATGATGCCACAATACCCCCCCATTAGTGGCACAGGGGCGGAATTCTCGATTTTGGCGCTTGACAGGGTTGTAGGGATTAGTACAATCGTAGGTATGCTAGCAGTAACGCTGGCGTCCCGCCGGCCATCGGCCCTGTAACGCTGGCGTCCCGCCGGCTGTATTGGCTGGCGTCTCGCCGGCCATGTTGTGCCGGCGAGACGCCGGCGTTACAAGATGCTTGACACTCGAAACACGATCTGATAGAATGGTCACATGATCAGAGTTCCTCCCATCCACTGCCCCGTTTTCGATTTTTCGATTTTGGCGGTTGATACGGCTGTAGTAATGAGTATAATCGGGTGTTGTGCTAGCATCGCATGTAACGCCGGCGTCTCGCCGGCTGTATTGGCCGGCGAGACGCTGGTGTTACAGATTGCTTGACACCTGAGATATGATCTGGTAAAATAGCCGCATGATGAAGGTTCCCACCATCCGCCGCCCCATCCAGTGTCT
>JAUWHT010000408.1 GCA_030605745.1 Pirellulales bacterium
GGACTGGAAAAAAAGCGGCCCCGCGGGCTATCGACCTGCGGGGCCGCTTTGATTTGCTTGTTTGGCGTTCCGGACGGACACCGGGCCAATCCGATCAGGGGCTGCCCCGGTCAGCGTTGTGGATGGCTACTGGGATCGCAATTGCCGCGGCAATGATACCGGCGACGATCAGTGGCCTGGACATCAAGTTCCTGAATCCCCTTGCCAAACCTTGTGCCCGGACCGTGCCGCTGCCGGCGACGACCAACGCGCCCGGTTGAGCGGCCGGTGGGGCGGTGCCGGGTGTCCAGACGCGAAAGGCCGCATGGCCTTCGGCTGCCGCCAGTTGATACACCCCGTTGCCCAACCCGGCAAAGGCGAAGTAACCGTTGTTGTCGGTCTTAGCCGCGGCAATGAGCTGGTCCCCACTGCTGAGCGAGACGTCGGTGTCTGCCATGGCGGCGTTCTCGGGGGTGACAACCTGTCCGAGCAAGACCCCGCCTTCGCGCAGCTCGACATCGGTAATTAGGGGAGTTTGGGTACTTGGCAATGTCGCGGCCAGTGCCAATTGAGGAAAACAGAAGCCGATCACGGCCAATGACACGGCTACTCGCTGAATAAGTGTTGCGCCCTTCATTCTTGTCATCCATTCCTTGAAAAAGGGGAGAGTGGTTGTCCGCCCTGCCATCCGTTCGGCTCCTGTCAAGCTAGGCCCTCCTCTGGGCCTACCCCAAGGCGGTCAAATTTGTTTATCGGCCTTAGGGTCCGAGTGGCTGAAGCAATAATCGCCAAAACCCGCCAAAGCCTCTTATCCCATTTGATCGGAGTACCCGGGAGCCACTTCCGCCAGATAACTTGTACGAACTCCACCAAGAGTGGCACGTCCCTGAGCGCAGCGGGCGTGTTTGGGGCACCTTGCCACGCCCTTCGTTCCTCAGGGCGTGCCACCCGTCCACCCGTCAGATCAATGGGTCGCGGAGGATAGAGGAGGCACCCGTCCGCGTCAAGATCAAAAATCCAGAGCTACGCTGCCTTCTTTGAATTCTCGGCGGCTAGTGCGGGCTCGCCGGGAAGCTGCCCAGCTTGTGCAACCCCTCTGTTTTCATGGTTAGCTAAGGGTGGTGGCGTGGAACTTGGGGGGAAGATGCGTAAGGTGCCGGGGGTTCTTTCCGGCAACGGCTGCCGGAGCAGGCGTGCGGTGGTTTGTGCAACGAACCGTTTGGCTAGTCTCCATTCCTCGTGACCAAGGAACCGCCGATTGACCGCCAGCACGGTAATCGTCCCCAATATGGCCCACGCCCAGAACTCCTGACCCGAGGAGGCCACCAACCAAGCCACGGCGCCGGCGGTTAGGCAAAGCCCGCCGAGGAAACCCAGCACTTTCCAAGTATTGAAGCCACGACTTGCCAACTGATGGTGGATGTGGCCGCGGTCGGCAACCATCAGGCCATTGCCCATCAGGCTGCGCCGCACGATGGCCAGTCCCGTGTCAATAAGCGGAACGAACATCAGAGCGGCTGCGACTGTAAGATTCGCAGTCGTTGTTTGGCCCACCAGCGAGACGCGCAGGGCAAGCAGCGCGAGGGTTACCCCGATGATCATACTCCCGCAATCGCCCAGGTAGATCCTGGCAGGCGGCAGGTTGTAGACAAGGAATCCGGCCAGGGCTCCGGCCAATGCCAGCGCCAGGAGCATTACCGCGGGCCGGGCCTGGGTCGCTGCAATCAGGGCAATGGCCAGCGCGATCGCGATCCCGATCACCGACGCCAGGCCATCCATGCCGTCGAGCAGATTCAGGGCGTTAATTCCCAGCACCAGCCAGCCGATCGTAAAGATGACGCCCCACCAGCCCAGTTCGATGGGGTATCCGAAAAGGACCAGTCCCTTAATGCAGCCGCCGGCCAGCACGATTGGCAGGGTGGAAATAATCTGCCCGCATAGCTTCCAACGGGCGCGCATGTCAACCAGGTCGTCGTAGCAACCGAGCACGCAGAGTATGCCGGCGGATAGAGCCAAGGCGATCGGCAACGAGAAGATGCTGCCGTCACCGGCCGCCACCCAGTAGGCTACGATGAGGCCGGGAAGCAGTGCGAGATAGACGGGGCCGCCACCCAATAGCGGGGTGGGCCGGCAATGCAGCTTCCGATTTCCATCGGGCCGGCTTACTGCATCAAGTTTCCAAGCCAATGCTTTTGCCAGCGGCGTTAGCGCCAAGCTGCCGGCAATCGCAACCCCAATCACAACCGCAGGCATCATTATTTGTCTTGCCCCGTTTTGTTGTGGGCATTATCGGGTCATTGAAGACGAATCCTTAGCCTAAACTAGTGCGGATTGGGTCTTGAATGACCGACGGGCGGGGGAAACGGCAGAAAAAAGATGAGAAATTGGAGGCTGCAATGCTAACCGAAACGGCGGCACTCGCAAATAGACGTTTTTCGAGAGGTCGACCAAAGGAGCCGGTTGCCAAGCGATACTTGGGTCCGTATAATACGTGGCCCTATACATTACAAACCCGTAAAAGCTTGTTTTCCAGAAAAGGAGAAGTGTTGTGGCAATTCGTGTTGGTATCAATGGGTTCGGCCGAATCGGCCGGCTGGTGTTCCGTGGCTTGATGGAGAAACCGGACATCTTCGAAGTGGTCGGGATCAACGACCTGACCGACAACAGGACGCTGGCCACCTTGCTGAAATATGACAGTATTCACCGCCGTTATCCGGGCACGGTCGACCACGACGATGAGAATCTGATCGTCGAGGGTAAGAAGATCGCCGCGATGGCCGAGCGGGACCCGGCCGAGCTGCCTTGGAAGAAGCTGGATGCCGAGATCATCCTGGAGAGCACCGGTGCGTTCCGAGGGCGTGCCGCCGACGGAAAGCCCGGTTTTGACAGTCACCTGAAGGCCGGGGCCAAGAAGGTCGTTATCAGCGCCCCGGCCAAGGGGCCGGACCTGACCTGCGTGCTGGGCGTAAACGACGACAAACTCCGCGCCGAGCACACGTGCATCTCCAATGCAAGCTGCACGACCAACTGCCTGGCCCCGGTAGCCAAGGTGCTCAACGACAAGTTCGGTATCGTCAAGGGCCTGATGACCACGGTCCACTCGTACACCAACGATCAGGTGGTACATGACTTCCCCCACAAGGACCTGTACCGTGCCCGGGCGGCCGCAATGAACATCATTCCTACTACCACGGGTGCCGCCAAAGCGGTGGGGCTCGTCATCCCCGAGTTGCAGGGCAAGCTGACCGGCATGGCCCTGCGCGTGCCGACCCCGACCGGCAGTGTGGTCGATCTGACCGTGGAACTGGCCAAGCCGGTGACCACCGACGCGGTCAACGCTGCGATCAAGGAAGCGGCCGAGGGGAAACTCAAGGGAATCCTCAAGTACACCGAGGACCCGATCGTCTCGAGCGACGTGATCGGCGACCCCCACAGCTCGATCTTCGCCGCTGATTGGACCCAGGTCGTGGGCGACACCATGCTGAAGGTCATAAGCTGGTACGACAACGAATGGGGCTACAGTTGCC
Source organism: Pirellulales bacterium (assembly GCA_030605745.1). Classification (GTDB taxonomy): domain Bacteria; phylum Planctomycetota; class Planctomycetia; order Pirellulales; family Thermoguttaceae; genus JAUWHT01. The sequence goes on from JAUWHT010000408.1 coordinate 3,507, forward strand.
GCAGCGTCGACCTGATCGAGAAGATTGCCAAAGTTTAACGATTGGGCTGCCGATATCAACTTTGCCGATTACTCCGTCGGCAGGACCGCGCATAATGCGCAGACCTGCGACGGAGGCCGGCCAGGGGGGAAATTGAGACCAATTTCCAGCAGCGGACGTGCCATCTGCTAGCACAACCGCCGCGGCAAACCCCAGGCAGGAATGCAGTCCAATGAGTCGGCGATCCCCCCTCCCGGGTACACTGGTGGCCTGGGCGCTGGTCGTTCTGACCGGATGCCAGCCGCAGATGCCCTTCTATTTCCACGAAGACGGCGACCTTTCGCACTACCTGGGCATGGCCACCGATATAGAGGTGCCGGACTTGGAGGAAGTCGAGCCCCTCAGCGAGGTAGACGGGGCGATCCGTCCGTTCTCGTTGGATAACACCGAACCGAAGGAGGTCTGGGACCTACCGCTGGAAGACGCCGTCCGCTACGCACTGGCCAACAGCCGGGTGATGCGTTCGCTGGGCGGCCGGATCCTCGGGCCACCTGTTTTCGTCGTTCTCAACCCTGAGATTGTCCCGACCATCTACGACCCGGCAATCGCCGAGAGCAACCCGCGCATGGGCGTCGAGGCGGCGCTGTCGGCCTTCGATACACAGTTTACCAGCAGCGTCTTCTGGGAGAAGAACGATGCGCCGCAAAACTACCAGGCTAACCCCTACTTTCCAGATGTATTCCGGCAGGATGTTGGCAGTTTTCAGGCCCAGTTGAGAAAGACGGCGGCCACGGGAGGTACCTGGTCCTTGACCCACAACGTCAACTATGACCAGAACAACCGACCGATGCTGATGCGCCTGTACGCCAGCGACTGGAACGTGAACCTGGAGGCCGAGTTCCGGCAGCCGCTCTTGCAGGGGGCCGGGGTGCAGTTCAACCGGATTGCCGGGCCGGGCGCCATTCCCGGCTTCAACAACGGCGTGACGATCGCCCGGATCAACACCGACATTGTCTTAACCGATTTCGAGACCGGCGTGCGAGACCTGGTCAAAGACGTGGAAGTGGCCTATTGGGAACTGTACGACGCGTACCGGAAGCTCGACGCGATGATCGCCGGCCGCGATAGCGCATTGGCAACCTGGCGGAAGATACACGCCCTGTACGTGATCGGTGCCCGGGGCGGCGAAGCGGAGAAGGAAGCCCAGGCCCGGGAACAGTACTTCCTCTTCCGCAGCGAGGTGGAGCGGAAGCTCAATACCCTGTATGCGGCCGAGAGCAAGTTGCGCTACATGATGGGACTGGCGGCAACCGATGGCCGCTTGATCCGCCCGGCCGACGAGCCGACTACCGCAAAGGTGACCTTTGACTGGAACGAGACCCATGCCGAAGCCATTGTCCGAAACGTCGATCTGCGCCAGATGCGGTGGATCGTCAAACGTCGGGAGCTGGAGCTGATTGCCGCGAAGAACTACCTGCTGCCCCGGCTCGACGCCGTGGGACGTTACCGCTGGCTGGGGCTGGGCGACGACCTGCTCGAATCGACCGGCGGGACCGGCGACTTTAGGAATCGTGACTCGAATGCCTATCAATGTATGACCAACGGCGCATTCCAGGAATGGCATTTCGGCCTTGAACTGAGCTTCCCCATCGGGTTCCGCAAGGAGATGGCCGGCGTGCGCCACGCACAGTTGAACCTGGCCCGGGAGCGGGCGAGGCTGCAAGAACAGGAATTAGAGGTCTCACACCAATTGGCGTATGTAATTCGCGAGTTGGAAGCGAACCACGTGCTCAGCCAGACGAACTTCAACCGCCGTGTGGCGGCCCAGCGCCAGGTCGAGGCGGTGGCGGCGGCCTACGAGACGGAGATGGTCACGCTCGATCTACTGTTGGACGCCCAGCGGCGGCTGGCCGAGGCCGAGAGCGCCTACTACCGCAGCCTGGTCGATTACAACATCTCGATTGCCAGTGTCCACCTCCGCAAGGGCTCGCTGCTGGAGTACAATGGGGTCCACTTGAGTGAAGGTCCTTGGCCTGCGAAGGCCTATTTCGACGCTCGCCGGCGTGCCCGTGCCCGCGATGCAAGCGCGTACCTCGACTACGGTTTCACGCGGCCGAAGGTAATCAGCCGCGGCGCCTACCAGCAGCACACCGTGGCCGGGCCGATGGTGCTCGACGGCGAGTTCGAAGTGGGTGGACCGGTCCTGGAAATGCCGGTTGAAGCCACGCCGGAGATGATTCCCGCGCCGGCGCCGGAATCGTCGAGGGCGACGAACCCGGCGGACCTGTCGGTCGAGCCGTCGGTACCCGAGCCGCCGGCGCCGCAGCCGGAGCCTGATTCCCAACATGAAGCTTTCACAAGTCCATCGGCTGCTGAAAATCATCGGCCTTCTTCAAGCTGGAAGAGGGTACAACGTTGAGGGCCTCGCGCAGGCCTGCCGGGTGAGCCGGCGGACCATCTTTCGCGACCTGGAGATATTGCGGGAGTCGGGCGTACCGCTGAGCTACGACGACCAGCAACAGCGGTACCGGATTCCCGGCACCTATTACCTCCCGCCGACGAACTTCACCCCGGAAGAGGCGCTGTCGCTAATCGTGTTGTGTCACGAGATGGGTGGCGGCCGGGGATTGCCGTTCTTCGCTCCGGCCCGCAACGCTGCACTAAAGCTGGAGAGCACCCTACCCGGCCGGCTCCGCGAGCGGTTGCGAAGCGTCGCCGACGCGATACAGATCCGCCCGGTGCCGAGCAATGTGCTTTTCGGACAGCAGCCGGTCTACGATCAGTTGCTCGAGGCCATCTCCGGGCGGCACAGCGTGCGGATCCGCTACCACAGCCTTGCCGAGCAAGAGGAAATCTGCACCAAGCTTAATCCGTACCGGTTGTTTTTCAGCCGGCGGAGTTGGTACGTCATCGGCCGATCGTCGCTGCACCGCAGTACGCGGACCTTCAACGTGGGGCGGATTCTCGACCTGGAGCCGTTGGAGGACAGCTACCAGATTCCCCGCGGGTTCTCGCTGGAGCGGTGCCTGCGCAACGCCTGGCACCTGATACCCGAGCCGGGGCAGGACCAGGAAGTGGTGATCCGCTTCAGCAAGCTGGTGGCCCAGAACGTCGCCGAGGTGGCCTGGCACAAGACCCAGCAGTTGAGGTTCAACGACGACGGCACGCTCGATTTCCAGGTCACCGTGTCGGGACTGAGCGAGATTTCCTGGTGGATTCTCGGCTACGGCGACCAGGCCGAAGTCCTCAAGCCGGCCAAGCTCCGGCAGATCATCGCCAAACGCGCAGAGCGAATGGTCGGGTACTATCACCCGTAAGACTCGGGACTCGGGATTCGGGACTCGGGACTCGGGATTCGGGACTCGGGACTCGGGATTCGGGACTCGGGACTCGGGACTCGGGACTGGAGGGTTGCATTCAATAACCCCTAGCCCCTAGCCCCTAGTCCCGAGCCCCCGAGCCCCAAATCCCCACGGTGTTTTCCGAGCAACACGTCCCAATCCGTTTACACTTTGAGTAAATATTGTATACTCGGTACGTCGTAAAGTGAGGTTTTGTATGATCGGCAACGCGTCGGGAGATATTCCATGGCGCTGATCACGTTACGGGCTCTGGATGGAGCCGACCGGGGACGGGTCTTTCAGGACATGCCCACGCCGCTGAGCATCGGCCGCGAGGAAGGCAACTCGGTACAACTGAATGACGAGCGGATCAGCCGGTTCCACCTGAAGATCCAGGAAGACCAGGACAAGATCGTGCTGACCGACCTGGAGAGCACCAACGGGACCAAGGTCAACGGCGAAACCGTCCAGCTCTGTGTTCTGCGGCCGGGCGACGTGATCATGCTGGGGCGCACGGTGCTGTTGTTCGGTTCGCGGGAGGAGATCGGCCGGCGCTTGGCCGGCCTGCGTGGTGTCGATCTGACCGAGGGGGTCACGATGGACACCGACGAGTTGGACCAGGAATCGAACTCGATTTCGCTGGAATTCGAGTTGGGTTTCGGCGACAGCCCGGACGCCCAGGCGACACTGCACACGCTTATGCCACCCGAGCTACCCGGCTCGCTGAGTCCAGGTCAGACCGCCCAACTCGCCGAACTGCTGCAATACCTCCACTTGCGGATTCGGGGGTTGCTCGGGTCGGTGAAGTCCAAGAAGAAATCAGACCGGGTCATGCTCGAACAGCGCCAGTGGCAAAACCTCCTCGACCTGCAAGACCGCCTGGCCGGCTACCTCCGCTCGATCGGCGAGCCGACGGAATAGGGATATGGTTGACTTCTGCAGTGCGATTTAGGAATTTTTCCACGCATCATCATCCCCCGGCTGGATTATCCGTCTGAAACTCGACACTCGTAAGTGCTTTTCTGATAACCAGTTAGGTTCGTTCATGCTCGGGGGGTGTGGGTCTGAAAACGGGCGAAACTCGGGCCGGTTTTCTCGTCGTAAGTGGTTGCCGACAAACGACTTGCGAATTGTTCGACAGTGGTTTTA
>JAUWHT010000245.1 GCA_030605745.1 Pirellulales bacterium
CGGTAGGCAGCAAACCGCCGCCGGACATCGAGTCATTCCTGCCGTGGAACCTCAGTGACGAACGTCGGTCCCAACTGGCCAATCGGGTTTCCCCGGTCGAACCGATAGACAGTTCGTAACGCCCGCCCGGCCCGCCTCAAAAGGGTCACCGACGCCCCTCGATACCCCCCGAGCATGAACCGACCTAACTGGTTATCGGAAAAGCACTTACGAGTATCGAGTTTCAGACGTACAATCCGGCCGGGGGATGTTGATGCGTGGAAAAATGCCGAAAATCGCGCCGGATCCGTCAGAGCGAGGCACTGCCGCTAATACCCGGGGTCGAACGATTTGAAATCAAAATACAAACGCGAAGCTGCAAGCGGCCGTCATTCGTCATTCGTCATTCGTGCTTCGTCATTCCCTTCAATTGTACCGACTACGTCGGCCACGCAACCGGCGTCGAGTTCGGCCAAGGCGACGGGCAGGGCGTCGAGTATTTGGGTGGATACTGTCGGGTTGTAAAAGTTCGCGGTGCCGATCTGGACGGCCGAGGCGCCGGCAACCAGGAACTCCATCACGTCATCAATCGTGGCAATGCCGCCGATCCCTACCAGCGGGACGTCTACCGCCTGAAAAACCTGGTACACGATACGCAGGGCGATCGGCTTGATGGCCGGGCCGCTTAAGCCGCCCAGCACGTTGCCCAGGATCGGTCGCCGCCGTCGCCAGTCGACGGCCATCCCCAGGCAGGTGTTGATCAGCGAAAGCGCGTCGGCCCCGCCGGCCTCGGCCGCCCGGGCGATGGCACAGATATCGGTCACGTTGGGTGTCAGCTTCGCCAGGACAGGAAGCGAGCAGACGCGGCGAACGTCCGCCACCAACTTTTCGCACATCGCCGGATTGGTGCCGAAGTCGACGCCGCCGGAGACGTTCGGGCAGGAAATGTTCAACTCTAAGGCGGCCACGCCGTCGATGCCCTCAAGCCGGGCGGCCAGGCGGGTGAACTCCTGCTGAGTTCTGCCGGCAATACTGACAATGATCGCCGTTCCCAATCCGGCCAGATAGGGCAACTGCCGGTCGATAAAGGCCTCGATCCCGTCGTTGTCCAGCCCGATCGAGTTGAGCATCCCGCCGGTGGTCTCGATGGTCCTCGGCGGGGCGTTGCCGGCGCGTGGGTCCCGGGTGATGGTCTTCGGCAGGATGCCGCCCAGGCGGGCCACGTCAACCAGGCCGGCCATCTCCCGAGCGTATCCGAACGTGCCTGAAGCCACCATGATCGGATTGGCCAGATGTAGGCGGCCAAGTTGAACGTCGAGGTGGACTTCAGCCGGATTCACGTTAAATCAATCCGCCATGTGTCCGGTACGGCGTACAGTGGTCCGGCTGATCGAGCAGCCACACCCGCTCCCACTCATCCAGGAGCAGGCGCAAGTTTTCCGACGTAAACATAAGCTGTTGCGTTCGGCGAGCCGGGTCACCCGAATAGGCCGGAATAATGCATCCGGCCGTCGTGCTCAGCAGCAGTCCAAACGCGGAAGCCAAAAGCAGTCTGCGCATAGAGCAACTCCTTCCATGAAGTGATGATCGCAGTGAATAGATGATCGCAGTGAATAGTCGAGCCGTACTAGTACTACAACGCTAACTCAACCTCAATGAATACACCACGGAGTCACGGAGGACACGGAGAAGATTACGAGAAAGATAGGGTTTTGCTTTCACTGAGTTGCTTGATCCTCAGATCGTTACAGAACAACTTACATGTTGCAATAACTAGACTTAAACTCCGTGTCTCCGTGGTGAACATAGCGCTTTAGTACTAGGGCGTCAGGAGTCGGCCTCGCCGGAGCCGTAACTCGTTGACGCGCCGACGGGTTGGGGAACCGGCTGCGGAGGCAAATTACCTCTGGCGGCCTTGGTTCGGCTGACGCGTGCGGCAGCCGCAGCCCGGCGCTCCAGTTGCTTAACCCGCTTCTCCATTTCCTTGCCCGGCTTGAAAGTAACGACGAATTTTTCGGGCACAACGACCTTGGCGCCGGTGCGGGGATTACGGGCCCTGCGGGATGCCCGACGCTTGACCTCGAAAACGCCGAAGTTGCGAAGCTCAATCCGCTCCTCCTTGACCAAGGCATCCACAACGGCATCAAAAGTCTTCTGTACAATCTCTTTCGTCTGAAGTTGGGTAAGCCCAACCTCCTCGGAGATGATCCGAACGATCTCTTTCTTGGTCACGACTTGATTCTCCTTTGAGAAGAGGTCGTCGCAGGTCCAGAGCGAAGGGCCGCAAACCGGTCTGATTATGCTCCAAGTGTAGGCCCCATAACGACTAGAGTCAAGATCAATCGATGGCGCAGGCCACCGAAGTCGGGGTTTCTGGCCGGTTTGTACCGGACCGTTCGGCCGGTCCTGCTGAATCGGACGGATCGTCGTAAGTGCTTATTGTCAAAGAGCTTAACCCAATTGGGCCAGGTGTCGCCGGGACGCCTCGCCGTAAGTGCTTTGCCAACAAGGACTTAGGCAAAACCTCCGAAATCTCCGCCTACCTACGACGGCGCAGCAACACCGAGCAAAAGCCCAGGGCCGGAACCCTATATCGGCCGCCTAATCGGAAAACTCAAGCCAGACTACACTACCGGCAAAATCGGATGCGTCGGGAATTATACTCGCCATGGGTACGATTTGCGGCTTTTTTGTAGGAGGCGACTCCAGTCGCCGATTGAGGCTGGATTTGCTGCAAATCGGCGACTGGAGTCGCCTCCGACAAAACTTCACTCGAGAATAGCCCAAATGGTAATGCACCCGCGGGACATTGTCCCCCGGCTATTGTCGAGAATCACGCGAAAATTCCATGGCCGACAAAACGTTCAATGTTGCTACACGGCTGCCGGTCGTGGCCGAGGCCATGCCGGAGGCGGTAGCCGTGGTCGAGCCGCTCCGAAAGCGACGCTACCGGCAGGTGACCTTCCGCCAGTTGGATCAAGACAGCGACCGCATCGCCCGGGGACTACGCGAACTGGGCGTGGTGCCGGGCATGCGTCTTGTCCTGCTGGTGCGGCCGGGGATCGACTTCGTCTCACTGGTCTTCGGGTTGTTTAAGGCCGGCGCGGTGGCCGTCCTGATCGACCCGGGCATGGGACGGCGTAACCTGATCCGGTGCCTCGGCGACGTCGAACCGGAAGGATTCGTGGCCGTGCCTATCGTACATGCCGTGCGAACTCTGCTGCCGGGCCGCTTCCGCAAGGCACGGTTGAACGTCACGGTTGGTCGGCGGTGGTTTTGGGGCGGGGTGACACTCGACGAGTTGCGTGGCGGCGCGTGGACTGGCCCCGAGATGGCGCCCACCACCGCGGAGGACCACGCTGCGATCATCTTCACCAGCGGCAGCACCGGCCCGCCCAAGGGGGTCCTGTATAGTCACGCCAACTTCGACGCCCAGGTGGAGCAGATCCGCGATTTTTACGGCATCCGGCCGGGCGAGGTGGATCTGCCGGGTTTCGCGCTGTTCGGGCTGTTTAGCTGTGCGATGGGTCTGACGGCGGTGATCCCCGAGATGAACCCCTCGCGGCCGGCGCGGGTCGATCCGGCCAAGATCGTCCGGGCGATCAATGACAGGAAGGTCACCCAAACGTTCGGCTCGCCCGCGATATGGAACCGCGTGGGCCGGTACTGCCAGGAGCACGAGATCAGGCTGCCCACGGTCCGCCGCGTGCTTTCAGCCGGTGCCCCCATTCTGGCGGACGTGGTCGAACGGATGAAGGCCTGCATCGACCCATGCGGCGAAGTGCACACGCCGTACGGGGCCACCGAGGCACTGCCGGTGGCCTCGATCTCGGGCAGCGAGATACTCGGCGAGACAGCCGCGCGGACGCGCGAAGGGGCCGGCGTTTGCGTGGGTCGCAAGTTCTCGGGCATCCAGTGGAAGGTAATCCACATCGTCGACGGCCCAATCGACTCGCTCGAAGAAGCCGAGGAGTTGCCCGGCGGCCAGATCGGCGAACTGATCGTCCACGGCCAGGTCGTCACGCGGCAATACGTTACCCGTATCGAATCGAATGCTTTGGGGAAGATACCCGGCGGGAAAGCCGTCTGGCATCGGATGGGTGATTCCGGCTATCTTGACGACGTGGGACGGTTCTGGTTTTGTGGACGCGTGACGCATCGGGTGCTAACGGCCGACGGGTCAATGTACCCGGTCTGCTGCGAAGCGATTTTCAACCAGCATCCGGACATCTACCGTAGCGCGTTGGTGGGCGTGGGACCGGCCGGGCGGCAGCGGCCGGTGATCCTGCTGGAGCCGACCGGGGGCCGGATGCCGCACAGCAGGCGGGCCCACGGCACACTATTGGCCGAAATCCGGCAACTCGGCCAGAGCAATCTACTTACCCGGCAGATCGACGATTTTTTGCTGCATCCGGAGTTTCCGGTCGACGTTCGCCATAATGCAAAGATCTCCCGCGAGAAGCTGGCCGAGTGGGCGACGGCAAAGATTGGGGGAAGAAAGGTGACAGGCACCAAATCTGGATAGCATGGGCAGAATGCAGCCACCATTCATTGCCTATTCCTCCCAAATTTGGTGGCTGTCACCTTACCGTCTATACTCAGCACGGGCGAGGTTTGCGGTTTTTTGGACCGGTCACGCAGTACCGGCGTGTCAGCAATCACTGCTAGCACAACGAAATATAGTCATCCGTAAACTGCTGGTCAAGATCAAAAATTCGCTGACTCTAACGTTTTCTATGTGTACGGTCCGCCGCCTGCAAGGGAGGCACAGACCTGAAGGTTGTGTAGCCAATGTGGGTGGTATTGCTTCTGGTTAAGTCGGTGGGCGGGGCTCTGGTATTTGCGTGGCTCGCCGCTG
>JAUWHT010000303.1 GCA_030605745.1 Pirellulales bacterium
TCGGCGTGCTGGCGAGAGACCTCAGTATCGTGGATTTGGATACTGCTGGACGAGTCGCGTCCCAGTTGGAGCATACGGTCCTCCAACTCGAAGCGCGTGCCCTGATCGTTGCCGCTAATCACAAACAGCGACGCCATGCCACCCCTGGCAATTTAGGTTTATTGACCCACTAACTCCTCAATTCTACGAATCAGGGGCCCGTAGTGGTAGGGCTTGGCCACAAATTCCCCGCCGGGCAACCGGGGCTGATTTCGGCGGACGCTGCCAAGCATGACCAGCGGCGTGTGGTCGGTGCGGGAATGTTCGGCGAAGCCGGCAGAGAGGTTTTCCCGGCCGGAGCCGTCCAATTCGAGGTCCAGCACAATCAGGTCAGGATGGTGCCGCCGGGCCAGCTCAAGCCCCGGCGCAGCCCGGGTGGCCGAGAAAATCCGCATTCCACGACGCTCCAACGCGGTTCGCAGGACCTCACGTGTGTCCTCCGAACCATCGACAATCAGCACACTGCGTTGGTCATTCAAGGTCACGCCCTCCGTGGCGTCTTTCCTTTCGGCCGGACTTCCTTGTCCTGCCTTGGCTGTGAAGTGCGGCAAGGATAACGAGAGGAGCCGTGCGTGTCAAAGCGAATTGTGGCCATACCCCTCAATGGCAGTATGTATAGGTAGTTTAGCCGCCGGGCTTGCCCGGCGCGTTCGTTCGAGGGCCAATTTGCTGCAGGACGAGGTGGACTCTCCGTGGCGTTCTTTTTTTCGGCCCGGCACTGAGCCCGGCCCGCCACTCGGGAACGGAACCCCTCCTGTTTGGCTAACTCCTTCGGTGATAACGACTTAAATGATTCTCGTGTGGCTGCGATTATCTGGCCTTTACCCGAATGGCTCTTGTGGGCAGAATACCGCCTTCTTGGAAGCCGTTTCCGAAAAGCTGAACGGTCAAGTCGTTAGGGCGTCCTTCAATGCAAGAAGGGCGCCGGGTCAAGGAAGATCGATCTGCAACCGCAAGGAGTGCGAGACGTGAGGAATTCCCATCTTTGGGCCGTGCTGGCCGCTAGTGTTTTGTGGACAACCCTAGTCGGGTCCCGCGCCGTCGCCCAGCAGGCCCCCAGAACGGCCGTCAGAACAGCCGTCAGGCCGACGCACAATCGGCCGACCATCGCCCTGCTCGACGTCGGTTACATCTTCAAGAAGCACCCTCGCTTCAAGCAGAGCATGGACGAGATGAAGGCGGATGTCGATCGCGCCGAAGCCCGGGTGAAACAAGAGCGCGACGCGATCCGAAAACTCGCCGAACAGGCCAAGGACTTCCGCAAGGGAACCCCGGACTACAAGGCGATCGAAGAAGAGGTCGCCAAGCGCCAGGCCGACCTGACCGTGCAGGTCCAATTGCAGAAAAAGGAGTTCTACCAGCGCCAGGCCAAGATTTACTACAATATCTACCGGGAAATCGAGCAAGAGGTGGAGTACTACACCGCGGCAAACAACATTGCACTGGTGCTGCGCTTCAACGGGGATCGGGCCGACGTGCAGAATCCCCAGGAAGTGATCCGTGACATCAATAACCCCGTGGTGTGGTACGCACGACAGCTCGATATCACCCCCCTGATACTCGACAGCCTGACAAAGCGCACACCTCGGATGACCAACCAACCGAGCACACACGGCGTTTTCCCCAGGCACAGATAACTCTCGGCCCAGGTTGTTAGGCTGTTAGACTGTTAGGATGAATGTCGAATATCGAACAAGGAATATCGAAGTGTGAAGTGTCGTGGTTTATTTGCCTTCATCCTTCGACATTCCTTGTTCGACATTCGATATTTGCATCGGGAATGCTGACTTATTCTTCGTTCGCCCCTAATAGCCTAATAGCCTAACAGCCTAAGATGATTCCGACGCGAAATCAGCGAACGATAGCCGACCCGGCCGTGGTCCGAGGGATCGGCTACTGGAGCGGGCGCGACGTGCGCGTCGAGTTTCGCGGTGCTGAAGTCGATTGCGGAATCGTGTTCATCCGCGACGACCTGGAAGGTTGCCCGCGCATCGCCGCCTCCGTCGCCAATCGCACGGAAACGCCGCTTAGGACTAATTTGCAGTCCGGCGGGGCGACGGTCGAGATGATCGAACACGTTATGGCGGCACTGGCCGGGCTGCAAATCGATAACTGCCAGATCCGGGTCAACCAGCCGGAGATGCCCGGTTGCGACGGCTCGAGCATGCCGTTTGTCGAGGCCCTACTAGGTGCGGGGATCGTCGAGCAAGACGCACCGCGGACGCAAAGAGTCATCCGCCGGACGATCCGACTGGGAAACGAGGAAAGCTGGATCGAAGCCCGACCATGCTGCTCGAGCAAGACAATCCTCCAGTACGAGTTGGACTACGGCAGCGGCAGTCCCATCGGACAGCAGACACTCGATATCGTCCTCTCGCCCAAATCCTTCTGCAACAGCCTGGCAGCCAGCCGCACATTCGTGTTGGAGCACGAGGCCGTGGCCTTTCAAGCCCGGGGATTGGGCCGGCGAGCCACTTGCAAGGACCTGTTGGTCTTCGGCGCAGAAGGACCGATCGACAACCGGCTGCGATTTCCCGACGAATGTGTCCGCCACAAGCTGCTGGACATGGTAGGCGATTTCGCCCTGGCCGGTTGCGACCTGATCGGCCGCTTCCTCGCGTATCGCAGCGGCCATCGGCTGAACGCGGAACTGGTCCGAGCAGTCATGGCCGAGGGCAAGTGTTGCAAAGGATTAAAACGCTGCGCCTGACACTACACTACAACTGAGGAACCGCGGCAATGGCTACTTGCGTTGCCGACAACATTTCGATTGATCCGCGAGCCGAGATCGACGACGAAGTCGAGATCGGGCCCTTCTGCGTGATCGGACCGCACGTGCGCATCGGGCGGGGAACCCGGCTGGAAAATAGTGTCACACTGATGGGACACGTCACCCTCGGATGCCACAACCACATCTATCCCGGCGCCGTGATCGGCAGCGAACCACAAGATATCAGCTACGCTGGAACCGACACCGAGGTCGTCGTCGGCGACCATAACGTCATACGCGAAGGCGTGACGATCAATCGGGCCTCGGAAAAGGAAGACGGCGTCACTCGCGTCGGCGACAACAACTTCCTGATGGCCTATTGCCACGTGGCCCACGACTGCCAACTGGGAAGTCACATCATCATTGCCAACAACACGTTGCTGGGAGGGCACGTCCACGTGCACGACTACGCGTCGCTTTCCGGCGGGGTGGCCGTGCACCATTTCGCCACCGTCGGCGGCTACAGCTTCACCGGCGGGATAAGTGCCGTCCGGCACGACGTACCCCCTTACATGCTCCTGGACGGCTTCCCCGCTAAACCGCGGTGCATCAACGTGGTCGGCCTGAAGCGAAACAATTTCCCGCCTCACGTAATCCAGTGTCTGTCCGAAGCCCACCGCCTGCTGTACCGTGCCAAGGTCGGCCTGGACAACGCCCGGGAAATCCTCCGCACGGCCGGCCAGTTGGTCCCGCAGGTGAACCACCTGTTGAGTTTCGTCCAGGACCAGCACGAAGGCCGCCACGGCCGGAGCCGAGAACGCCTAAGAGCCGCATGAAGAAGTGGGTATAGGCTATTAGGCTGTTAGGGGTTTAGGGGTTTAGGCTTTTAGGGATGTCGAGTTCACGCCCTTAATAGCCTAGTAGCCTAACAGCCTAAACCCCTAATTGCCTAACAGCCTAAATAGTTACATAAGTGCCAATAGTGAAGAAATTGTCAATGGCCGTCGTCGGCGCGGGACGCCTGGGGAGGTTCCATGCCCAGAAACTCGCCACACACGAGCAGGTCAATCTGCTGGCCGTGGTCGATCCGGTGTCTGAGTGCCGCAACCGCGTCGCCGCCGAGTGCAACACCCGGGCAGTGGCCGATCATCACCAGTTGCTCGGAAAGCTCGACGCCGCGGTGATCGCCGCGCCTACGCAACTCCACCACAAGCTGGCGCTGGACTTCCTCAACCGCGGCATCCACCTGCTGGTGGAGAAACCGCTTTGCGGCACACTGGCCGAGTCGGACGAGTTGGTCGACGCCGCTCGGCGCAGCGGCGCGATCCTCCAGGTCGGGCACGTCGAGCGGTTCAATCCGGCCTTCAGCGCGGCCGCCTCGCAGATTGAAAACCCCAAGTATATCGAAGCCGTCCGCACCAGCGGCTTCACCTTCCGCTCGACGGACATCGGCGTGGTGCTCGACCTGATGATCCATGACCTTGACCTGGTGCTGTCGATGGTCCGATCGCGGGTACGAAGGGTCGACGCACTAGGGCTGTCGGTTCTCGGCGGCCATGAAGACGTGGCCAACGCGCGGCTTGAGTTCGAGTGCGGCTGCGTGGCCACGCTCTCGGCATCTCGGGTAAGTTACCAGCAGGTCCGTCGGATGCACGTTTGGTCGGGACGGGCATTTGCGGGGATCGACTTCGCCGCCCGCACTACCACACTGGTTCGGCCCAGCGAAACGCTGCTGCGCCGGCAACTCGACGTCGACGTACTGTCGTCGGAACAGGTGGAGTATTACAAGCAGCACCTGGCCGAAGAGCACCTGCCACAGGAGCGGCTCCAGTTCGAGGCAGTGGATGCACTGGCCTTGGAGTTACAGGACTTCGTAGAGTCGATCCGCACGCCGCGCCAGCCGCGTGTGACCGGTACGGCAGCCCGCGATGCAACGGCAGCGGCCGAGCAAATCCTCGCCCGCATCCACACCCACGCCTGGGACGCCGCCGCCGACGGTCCGGCCGGTCCGCTGGCGGTCCCACGTCGCCACGTGATTCCCGCCCCGCACTTCGCTATTGCACCCGCGCAGGTGCCAGTCGTGCGGAAAGAGGCGGGTTAGGGTCTTACGGAGAGACTTCTGCGCATTTCGCGCGCATGTTTCTAGGCTATTAGGCTATTAGGCTGTTAGGCTATTAGGGGCGTGGACTCGACATCCCTAACAGCCTAAACCCCTAACAGCCTAATCCCCTATTCGTTTGGTTGCGGCCGCAGGCCACGTCATGCTTATATCAATCCGCCCTCTACCCCGGCGCGCCAGCGATAAGTTTTGGCAAATATCCCCGCCCCCCGGGTCTGCTGCCAAAACTCCACGATGCCGGTCTCCACGGCATGTACATTCGCCCACAAGTGACGTTTTCCCGGGGTTTTGTGAATTGTTGGTGTTTATGGACGTATGCTTCACCGGCCCAACAATTCCCGACGACCGTCATGGACGGTCGTAAGTTGTTATCCAACACCAACTTGCAACGTCGGGACATTGGCGTTCTCAATTTACCGAAATGCTTGTCAAGCCCATTTCAACGGAGGGCCGTCGCCGTAACCGGTTGTGTGACAACGACTTGGATCGCCCGAATTGTTGGGCGTTTTGGCCGCCCAAAATCCAACAATTCACAGGGAAGATGGGAAAGTGGAAAAAGGGGAAATCAGAACCCGTTTTCTTTTCCCTTTTCCCACTTCTCCCCCTTTTCCCTCCAGAGAGCCAAAGCACGTTGCCACGATACGGACAAATGTACAGTATCCGGCACCCAATTTCAAGGTCAAGAATTGGCCACCACACCTTTTGCCTGAGGTCCGAACGATACTACGCACAAAAGGTGGATGTCACATTTTTGCACCCACCTGGCCGCACGGACCGGCCGCCAGTGTGCCACTGCTTCGCAGAAGCAGTGCCCCGCCAAAACCGTAGAGCTATCGCAGCACTGCTTCTGCGAAGCATTCGAGGGTAACTGAAACGTCCACCTCTCCTAAAGGAGGGGCCTAAACACCGCCTACGGCGGACACGCCCGTAAACGGGCGTAAGTGGCATACGAGGGGCGGAATTTTCGATTCGGGCGCTTGACAGGGTTGCAGCGGATATGGTATTCTCAAAGTTGTGCTAGCAATGGGTGCTGGCATGGTGGGTTGGGCGGCCCGTGCGAAACGCGCAAATCTCGCCCGCGTTGAGTATATGCGATAATGAGAACAATCGCTCATAGGTAACACTTCGGCACGGCCGGGGACCAGTGAACGGTTACAACGAATGAAAGGGGAACTGTAAGATGGTACTAACAACAAACGCGAACGGTTGGAAGCGAGTGTATGTCTGGTTAGTCGCTGCGATGCTCTCGGTTGTGCTCGCGCAAGGGTCCGTGCCGGCAGCGACCGCTGCCGAGGAGCCGTTGATTAGTATAAGTTGGTTTCAGACAGGATCATCAGACGAGGCACTGAAATGGGCAAGGAAGATGGGCGCGACCGAAATAATATTCGGCAACCCAAGCGTGGAAGACCTTAAGAAGGTCAAGGAGGCCGGCATCAAGACGTGTGTGATCCCAGGCAGCGTCCCGTTGGTGTGTGACAAGGTTTGGAGAGACCAGCACCCCGAGCAGAGGCAGGTCTCCTATTGGCCAATAAGCGAAAAGGTGACCGCTACCGGGAAGCTCGTGGTTATCAAAATCGTCGGCGCGTTGACCAGAAGGCCGGGGTTCGTAATCAAGGTGGACGAGGTGCACGACCCTAAGAAGTATTGGCACGTGTCCGACTGCACCACAGACCAAGAGGTGGATACGCGGGATTGGTCGTTCGACGCCGCGAAAAACGAGGTGCATATTCGTCAAGCAATCCCCGGGCACAGTTACCGTGTGGTTTACTTGGTTCGTACCCCGTTTGGGAACGCGGTAGGGACCGCCCTTGCGGGCGGCCCCCCGCACAGATCCGTACGTGAGGA
>JAUWHT010000436.1 GCA_030605745.1 Pirellulales bacterium
ATACAGAAAAAAGGTGGCAATAAATTGCCACCCCCTCCACCGCCTACTGCCTACCGCCTACCAACTCCTCGAACGCCTCCTTGGCGTGTCGAAGCAGGGGGCGATAGTCGGAGGTTTCGATTTCTTCGCCCAGCAGTTCCACGTCATAGTAGCCGTCGTAGCCGGAGGTTTTCAAGGCAGCGACGATCTCTTTCAGTGGGATGACGCCTTCACCCAGTCGGCAGCGGTTTTGTTCGCCTTCGGGTGGCTGCCGAGCGTCGCCGAGTTGCACAATGGCCACGTGCGGGGCGATCTGGCCGATCCGCTCGACAATGCCTGGCCGCTGGCCCAGGTGGTAGGTATCCAGCACCATTTTCACCTGCTGGCTGCCGACCGCTTCCAGCAGTGCTAGTATGTCGTCGATGCTGGTCAGGAAGGTCCATTCGGTCGCGCAGCCCGGGTGCATCGGCTCGACCGCCAGCGTCACGCCCAACTCGGCCGCCGTAGGGATCAGCTCGGTCAGGGCACTCTGGATCAGGCGTCGGGCGTGGTTGTAGGTGTGTCCGGCCCGGGCGCCGCTGTAAACTACCAGTGTTGGCGCGCGGAGTTGGGCGGCCGTTCTTAGCGCGTCGGCCGCATCATCCACGCTTTCGCGGTAGCTGCGGCCGTCGCTGCCGGTGAACCCGCCGGCCCACAGCAGGTGCGAAACCTTCAGTCGGTTCTCCGCGAGCAGTTCAAGGGCCTTTTCCAGGCCGCAATCGGACAGCTTTTGCCGCCAGACTCCGATAGCAGGGATTCCTGCGGCGGCGTATTCGGTCACGTCCTTCTCGAACGACCAGCGAAAGGTAGTCGTCTCGTTCATTGACAGCTCAGCCATCCGTGCCGGCTCCTTCCTTCCATATCAACTCTAATCCCCAATCCCTTGTTTCCACCTGCATATCGCGTTTCCCACATGCTAGCGTTTACAGTCTGAGTGAGAAGGAAGATAGTATGAGGAGTTTTCACGTTCCTGTAAAGGCGACTGGTCTTGACCGGTGGCTCGGCTGTGGCGAAACTAGCTGGCTCATGCGCATACTGACCCGATATGTCCTGGTCGAACTGGCCAAGGTATTCCTGATCTCCCTGACCGGCCTGACGATGTTGATGATCGTTGTGGGTGTGGTCCGGGAAGCGGCCATGCAGGGCCTGCCTATGGCGCAGGTTGTGGGGCTGATCCCCTATATCCTGCCAGACGCGCTGCGGATCGCCGTGCCGGTAACGCTTCTGCTGGCCACCACCAGCGTGTACGCGCGGATGTCCGGGTCCAACGAGGTGGTGGCCGCCAAGGCACTGGGCATCTCGCCGATGGTGATTCTGTGGCCGACGTTTGTCGCCGCCTTTCTGCTCAGCCTGGTTACCGTCTGGCTGAACGATTTGGCGGTTTCCTGGGGCCGTAACGGTGCCCGGCGAGTGGTGGTCGAGGCAGTCGAGGAAATCGCCTACAGCATGTTAAAGGCGCACAAAAGCTACAGTTCACAGCAGTTCGCCATCAACGTCAAACGGGTCGAGGGCCGCAGGTTGCTCAGACCCACACTCTCCATAGAAGCCCGCGAAAATTCGCCCCCAATGACCATCACTGCCGAAGAGGCCGAATTGCGGTCGGACAAGGAGGCAGGCGTGCTTAAGGTCACGTTGCGCAACGGGACGCTCGACGTAGACGGCCGGGTGACCGTCCGGTTTCCCGGCGTCTACGAGCAAGAGGTTCCGCTGAGCGATGCCAGCCGGGCCAAGAGTATGTCTAGCCTTCCCTCTTGGCAAGCCCTGCGGATAATCCCCAGAGAGATCGTCGAGCAAAAGCAGCACATCCAGCGGTACGAATGCGGGCTGGCGGCCCAAGCCGCCTACCAGATGCTCTGCGGCGATTTCCAGGGTCTCACCAGCCAGGACTGGGAAGACCGTGCCCAGACCCGCAAAGGCCTCTGGAGTCACCTGTACCGCCTACAGACCGAACCCCACCGCCGCTGGTCAGCCGGCTTCAGTTGCCTCTGCTTTGCCTGGGTGGGGGCGCCCATGGCCGTCTGGCTGCGCAACCGCGATTTTCTCACCAGCTTCTTCCTCTGCTTTCTGCCGATCCTAGTCGTGTACTACCCTCTGCTGGCCTACGGAGTGGACGGGGCCAAAAGCGGCACTGTCCCACCGTACGCAGTGTGGGCCGGCAACCTCCTGCTGGCCTGCGTGGGACTGTGGCTGCTGAGAAAAGTGATTCGGTATTGAGCCCCCATAAAGCCGCGACCGGTGGTCGCGCCAACCGGCTGCACGATGCGCGACCACCGGTCGCGGCTTTATGATGATGCGCGACCACCGGTCGCGGCTTTATTGTGCCTTCAGATTCCACACGACCAGCCAGCGGGCGCTGACCGGCGCCAGACCGAACTCGTTGCGGAGCCGCTTGAGCATGTCGGGCATGTGTGCGGCCCCGTAGAAGATGGCGATCTTCTGCTTGCCCGACGCAATCTGCTTGCGCAATTCTCTCATTGCAACCTTGTTCCGCTCGCTGATGATTGTCGAGCCGTCGGGGCCGTCGATTGCCATCAGCGACCCCTGCATGTCGGTGAACTGTTCGGCCATGATCCGCTTCAGCGCCAGGGCCCGGTTCTTGTCGAACAGTGCTAGGAGGAACCGAACATCCGTTGCCTTGCCCGCTTGCTGCCGAGCAAGCGCATAGCCCATCATTCGCAAGAACATACTGAAGACGCTTTCGCCTTTGCGGTGCATCGAGTCGGCGAATTGCTCGGGCGACATGTCGGCGTGTACCATGTTTTCTCGTCTGTAGTCGATCTCGCTGAGCTGGAACTCCAAATCAAGCATGTCCTTGATGCCGATTTGCAGCATGGACACGCCGCTGCGCGGAGTGCCACCGCCCTTGGGAACCTTGGTTCCCACCGGAGCAACCAACTCGTAGAGGACTACGTCGTACTTGCCGAACTCGCGGTTGAGCTGCTGGTAGTAGCTCCTATCGGCCACGTGCACTGCGGCCACCAGATCGACGATGGGAACCTTCTTGGCGCGATCGACCGGCATGCAACGGATAATCGCCGCCTCCAACACCAGTGGGGTCTTGTCCTTCTCCCGGACCAGGCGTAAGTATCGGACTTCCTTTAGCCTGCTCTTCGGCGGCTTGCCCGGTTCACCCGCTAAGGCAATACTTGCGGCAATACTTATTGCCACGAGTGGCAATAAGTTCAGAAGGCGCAACATGGCTGACACGATCTTGCGACAACACATGTGGCATAACACCGTATTGCCCGGGTACACCACATGTTTCTTGGGTGCTTGACGTGGCATACCGAAAGCAGGTTTGCAGTCCATTGCGAGCGACGGACAATTTTTAACGAAGTGGTCTTGCAAAGGTCGAAACTTGAAGCATACTAAAGATGTCTGCCAGGGTGCAAGCCCTGATAGATCGGCCTCCTCAGGTTCCTGCCCCACCTGTGGAGGCCAACTTTTTGCGCCGTTGCGGCCGGCACTCTTCGTCCCGCCGCCGGGCTTGCCCCAATATCAGGGAATGACACCAACTTTATGAATAATTCAGGTTAAACGATCCGAAGCCGTGTGTTCAGGCCGCGTCGCGCGCGATGGTGGGCTGACCGGTTTGCGTTTGTCGGGCTTGCCAGGTTTCGGTCCACACGCAGCCAGCCCAGGAAAAGCCAACGCCGAAACCTATAAGTAGCGACTGTTTGCCTGGCCGAAGCTGGCCGGAATTGCGCAGGTCGCACATCAGCAGCGGGAGCGTCGAGGAAACCGTGTTGCCGTAGTCTCGAAGCGCCGTCGGCAGCCGCTGCTGGTCCAGTTCCAGCCGGCTGCGAAGGTGATCCAGCATGAATGACGTTGCCTGGTGCATCAGGTACAGGTCCACCTGATCGCGACTCCATCGGGCGTGGCGAAGCAGCCGATCCACCAGTGGAGGGACCACTTCCAGGGTGAACTTGACCAGTTCCGGGCCGTCCATGAATAGGCTGCTGGGCCATCGTTTTCGCTTTCGCGGCTTAATGGCGTGTTCCTTGGGCCGTGCCCCGCCCTCGGCAACCATCAGGGTATCGGCTCCCCGGCCGTCGGTGCCGAAGATAAAGCTGCCCAGGGAAGGCTCGGCGGCGGCTTCGATCAGCGTGGCAGCCGCACCGTCGCCGAAGATGGTCCGCAAAGCCCGATCGCTCGGGTCGATGTACTTCGAGTAGGTCTCGGCCGTGATAAGCAGCACCCGCCGCGCGGCCCCGCTTCGGATCAAGCCGTCGGCCAGCGACAGTCCGTACACAAAGCCCGAGCAACCCAGATTGAAATCCAAGGCCCCAATCGAGGTCGGCAGGCCCAGCCGGTCCTGGATCAGACAGGCGGTCGTCGGCAGTGGGTAATCGGGTGTCTGCGTGCAGAACAGCAGGAAGTCGATGCTGCGGCGATCGATGTCATGCTCGGCAAACAGCCGCTCGGCCGCGGCCACGCCCAGGTCGGAAGCACACTGGTCGGCTGCCGCGATGTGCCGGGCACGGATGCCCGTCTTCGCGTAGATCAACTCCATGTTCCACCTGGGGAACTCGGCCTCGAGAAGCTCATTGTCCTCGACCGTTTCCGGCAGGTAGATCGCAATCGGGCCAACCGATCCGAATTCCATTGCCTGCTCCTGCAGCAAGGGCCAGCGCGCACCGGCACCAGCGAGGGCAAGAGGCTACCAAAGTCGGTCGGGGAACGTCAATCGCAGTTTGAGCATAAAGCCGCGACCGGTGGCCCGACTGCCCTTGACGCCAAAACGTGGCTCCCCTAATCTCCCGCCGTCTTCCTGGCCGATGATATGTCATCACTGCTATCACAAACGTTCTGTGACATCCACTGCCACTTGCTTCCCGGGGTTGACGACGGCGCGGTCAGTTGGGAGGAAACGCTGGCCATGGCCCGGCTGGCCGTGGCAGACGGGATTTCGACGGTTGTGGTAACTCCGCACCAGTTTGGCGGCTGTGCGGAGAACCACGGCGAGTTGATCCGCGCCCAAACCACCCGGCTGCAGCAGTTCTTGCTCCAGCAGGAAGTCCCGCTACGGGTGCTGCCGGGGGCCGAAGTGCGGATCGAGCCCGACCTGGTACGCAAACTACAGAGCGGCCAATTGCTCACCCTGGCCGATCGACGCCGGCACGTGCTGTTGGAATTGCCCAGCGAAATCTACCTCCCACTGGATCGACTGGTGTACCAGCTTGGCGCGGTGGGAATGGTGGGCATCCTGGCCCATCCAGAGCGGAACCTGGGAATCGTCCGGCAACCCCGCGTGCTGGAACCCCTGATCGAGGCCGGCTGCCTGCTGCAGGTGACCGCGGGGTCGTTGATCGGAGCGTTTGGGCCGGAGGTGCAGGAGCTTACGCAGCGGCTCGTCCGGCAGCAGCTTGTCCACTTCGTCGCCACCGATGCGCACGGCACGAAATCGCGTCGGCCCCTGCTCCGCCGAGCCTTCGATTGCGTGGCCCGGTTGGCTGGGGAGGCGACGGCCGTCGATCTGTGCTGCCGCAACCCGGCCTTGGTCGCCGCCGGGAAATCGGTGACGCTGCCACGCCGAAGACCCACAAAAGAGCAGCCGGCCGGTTGGTTCCGATGGAGCAAAGCAGGCTGATGCATGCGATCCGCTGTCGAACTTCTTCGGCGTTGACTTTCGCCTTGCTGACCGTTTTGGCTTCGGCCAGCCGGGGTCGCAGTTGTCTTGGCCAGTCGTGGGTTGATCGGAAGGTGTGCAGGCCGTTCGTCTGCCAAGCCGAGTTTCCCTTGGCACGGCTCGACGGGCTGCTGGGCGAACTGGACCAGTTGCAAGCAGACCTGGTTCGGTATCTTGGGGTTCCGCCAGCCCGGGAACCGATCGAGGTGTACCTGTTTCGCGACAAACAGAGCTACTCGGGCTACCTCCGGCGACACCTTCCCAATGTACCATACAGGCGGGCGTTGTACGTCAAGAAGCGGGGGCCGGGGATGGTGCTGGCGTATCAGAATCGCGAATTTCAGACCGACCTGCGGCACGAATGCACTCATGCTCTACTGCATGCAGTGCTGCCGGTCGTTCCTCTCTGGCTGGACGAGGGCCTGGCCGAGTATTTCGAGGTTCCGCCTCGGGAGCGGGCTTTCGGCAATCCGCACCTGAGCAGTCTCCGGTGGAGTCTTAGGCTTGGCATGGTTCCGCGACTGGAAAACCTGGAGAAAAAAGCCGGCCTGTCGGAAATGGGAAAGAACGAATATCGTGACTCCTGGGCATGGGTTCACTTCATGCTCCACGGACCAAAGGAGGCCCATAACGAACTGGTCGGGTTTCTACGAGATATCCGTGCGAGTACACCTCCCGGTCTTTTGAGCGGACGTCTCCAGCGGCGAGTACCCGATACGCAAAAGCGTTTCGTGACCCATTTCAACAACTGGAAATAAGTCGTTTAGCCGCCGGGCTTGCCCGGCGCGTTTGCACTCGAGCGTATTGATACCAGCCAACGCGCCGGGCAAGCCCGGCGGCTAAACTTTTCTCCAGTTAGCGTAGCAGTGCAACCGATAGGTAGACCGATCTTCCAGTTCTAAAGGGATGCAAAAAATGAAGGCTGTGGGTCTTTTCAAGGGGATGCTGGCGTGGCTAGCTGTGCTGGGATTCTGCTTGCCGCAGTCAGTGCTGGCGGCGGAAGTGGATGTCGATCAGACGCCGGTCGTGCTCGACGTGGCATTGAAGGACGGTGGCGTGCTGATCGGTCATGTGGTTGATCCACAAGGCGTATCCTTGGCGAGGGTGCCAGTCTCGGTCCGAGACCAGGTCAGGGAAATTGCCGTGACCGCAACCGACCAGCGGGGCTATTTTTCTGTTCTGGGCCTGCGGGGCGGTGTGTATCAGATCGTAGCGGCGGAAGGTCAACGTACAGTACGGCTTTGGATGCCGGGCACGGCCCCACCCTCGTCCCAGCAACTTGCCCTGGTGGTTGCCGGCGGCGACACGGTTCGTGGACAGTTCTCGCTAGGAGCCTTGGGGTTCTGGCTTTCCAATCCGTGGGTGCTTGCAGGCATTGCTGGCGCGGCCGTGGCCGTGCCGATAGCCGTCAATCAGTCCCAGAAGCCGGCTAGCCCTTAGTCTTACTTCTTAGTGGCCCGCGCAAAAATAACCTGTACAAGTTTGAGCGAGGGTGGCACGTCCCTGAGCGCAGCGGGGCGTGGGCGCCCGGCTCAACACGCCCTTCGTTCCTCAGGGCGTGCCACCCAATTGATCAAGTTATTTCTGCGCGGGCCCTTAGTTCAAGTTTTGCACATTTTCGGGCTCGAAATGTAGCTGAAATGGTATCGGCCTCCA
>JAUWHT010000291.1 GCA_030605745.1 Pirellulales bacterium
CCGGTACGCTCTTCAGCCGGCTGATTCTCGACCTGAACCGGGCCTCGGAGGCGGTCGGCCGGAGTATCATTGAGCTACGCGAAACCGCCGCCAGCCTAAAGGCCGTATTTCTAGCGTTTTGCACCTAAAACCGGAAGAGCCAAATCAAGTGGTTTGGGTCAGACCCGGTTGACCCGGTTTTCGGTTTTGCGGAGCCGGTCGCGGATTGCCTTCGCCTAAACGCGATTGCAATCGCAAACCGAAAACCGGGCCTGACCCCAGCCGATCGAAACCCACACCAAGTTCCTGCGGCTCTACCCGGGCCTGGATTGCTGCTCGACGATCGGCTTCCGATGCGTGGGGCCTGCCAACGGACATCCCAAGGGGTGATTGGCATCGAAGCCATCCGATGTGGGGGGCACGCCCAAGCCATTATGACTGGGCCCGGCGCCCATGGCCACACGCCCGGTGACCCAGCCGGGGCGCACAAGCGATTTGCGTGCTTCGCTTTGGTATCCCTTCTTCGATGCTTTTGCGGTACAATCAATATATGGAGTCGACTGTAGCAAAACATATTGAAGAAATCCCTGGCGTTTGTGGTGGGATGCCTTGCATCGCGGGAACGCGGATTCGGGTGATGGATGTGATGATCTGGCACGAATTGCAAGGGCTCTCGGCGGATGAAATCGTCTCGGGTCACCCGCACATTTCCTTGGCCGATGTCCACGCCGCGCTTGCTTACTACCACGATAACCGTGCCGAAATCAGGCAACAGATGAAGGACGCAGACGACTTCGTCAATGCCATCAAGGCCAGCAGCAGTCCCGGGCTTCTCCAGAAGCTGACAGGTCAGGATGCCGATGGTGATTCGGTTCCATCTTGATGAGCACGTCCATACGGCGATTGCTGCTGGCCTGAGACGTCGCGGTATCGATACGATCACCACTGTCGAGGCCGGGCTCATGGGTGCGGATGATCGAGATCACCTTGCGTTTGGGCTGTCCGAACGTCGCGTATTGGTGACCAATGACCACGATTTCCTCAGACTTCACGCTCAGGGCATAGCACACGCTGGAATTGCCTATTGTCAGCAGGGAAGCAAATCAATCGGTGAGATCCTGCGTAGCCTAATACTTCTTTATGAGTGCTTTGCTGCTGAGGACATGTACGAGCGGGTCGAGTACCTCTGAGACCGACGCCAGGTCTTCATCACAGCAGCCCGCGGAGGTGCTGAATGCTTCGTTTGGCGTGTTCCATGGTGCCGCATTCTACGGAAAAGACGATGTCGCGCGGCGCACGGCGGCAAATCTCGATGATCTTCGCCCATTCGATCACGCCGTCGCCACAGGCACAGCCTACCGGTGTGCCGGTAACTTGCCCACGCTCCGAGTCGGAATGTTCGACCGAGATGTCCTTGGCGTGCAAGTGTACCAGCCGATCGATCACGCGCTCGAGCCAGGAATACGGATCTTGACCGGCCAGGTACGCGTTGCCGGTGTCGAGGTTTATACCGATGGCCGGCGAATCGACAAGGTGATAAATCCGGTCCAGCCCCTCGGGTGTTTTCGAGTATTGGGCGTGCGGCTCCAGGCCGATCAGGATACCGCGTGGCTCGGCGACGAATGCGGCTTCCTGCAACGTGTACCGCATCAACACGTGGTCTTCTTCCTCGGTAGTCCACGGGGCCTTGATCCCTTCGTCGGTGTTGACGACCGGGGCACCGCACTCGGCAGCGCAGCGGATTGCCAACTTCAGGTATTCGCCATGATAATCGGGTCTTCCCAACGGGCCGTGCGCCTGTAAGCCGGAAAGCTTCAGGCCGTACTTCTCAGCCGCACGTTTCATCCGCAGAGGATCATCGAACAGCGAGACGGTATGGAAGTACCCGGCCTCGCTCATCAATTCGCGACCGAAGTGGACCATCGGCTCAATATACTCATAGCCCAACTCCGCCGCCTTTTCGGCGCCCCATTCGAACGGCTTGTCGTGACCTCGTGTGGCTTCCATGTTCAGGCCAAGGTAGATATTTGCCATATTGGTCTTTCTCTTATGTCCTATTTCGATGTCGTCGAAGGGCTTAGTTCCTTAGCGCCCGCGCACAAATAACTTGTACGAATTCCACCAAGAGTGGCACGTCCCTGAGCGCAGCGAAGGGCGTGTTTGGGGCACCTTGCCACGCCCTTCGTTCCTCAGGGCGTGCCACCAATTTGT
>JAUWHT010000047.1 GCA_030605745.1 Pirellulales bacterium
CGACGCCGTCCACCATGTCGGGTCCGTCCTTACAAGTACCAGTCAACAGCACGAAAAACCGGGCAACTCCTGAAACCCGGATTATAGCGGGTTCGGTCCGGTTTTGCGAGGCGGTTATCTACTTGAGAAGCTGGCTTTGTAACGAATTCCTGGTCGCTAAGCAGGCTTTTGCACCTAGTGCTATGTCACGCTTAAAGATTCGGGTAAAGGAACTTCAGTTTGACTCGGGCTTTTTCGATGGTGAACTGCCAAAGGACCGTAAACGGTCCTAGTCATGGGGCACAATTCACCTCTCGTAGGTGCCCATCAACTGGCCTTCGGCCAACACGTGGCCCCGTATCTCCTGCAACAGGGTGTTTTTGTCGAGGCCCGGCTCCACCGGCAGCTTCGCCTCCAGGGCGTAGAGCTTGAAGTAATAGCGGTGCGGGCTGCCGGGCGGGGGCATGGGGCCGCGGTAGCCGATGTTCTGACCGGCGGGCCACGAGTTCTTACCTTGCAGCGCACCGACAGGCTCTTTCAGCCGGACTTGCTTGGGCACAGCTTCCAGCAGGCCGGTGGCAGTGGGCGGGATTTTGTAGATCACCCAGTGCACCCAAGGCTCCGCCGTGGGCGCGTCCGGATCGTCGCAGATCAGGGCCAGCTCCCTGGCCTCCTTCGGCACACCCGAGAAGGAAAGCGGCGGCGAGACGTCCGCACCTTCTCCGGTGTACTTCTTGGGGATCGGTTGGCCTTGGGCAAAGGCCGTACTGGTGACTTCGAGCTTCATGGGCTTTCCTCCAATTGAAGCGGCTGCCGGCTCGTTCTGTGCCGACTCCGCCGAGTCCGACCGGCAGCCGGTCAGACCGACCAAAGCGATCAACGCCGACGCCAACGCGGCGCGGCACACGGATGGGTTGGTTTTCCATGGTTCCATGGGATGAACATCCTTTCCCCGACAACTTTTGACGATAGTAACATGAACTCGCAAAATTAAGGTTGGTTGGCTGCTACCCCTTAATAACCCCGATTGGCACGAGTCGGGCAACCCTCTTTGCCAGGCCGGCCCGGTGGACCACGTCGACCACCAGGCTAACGTCTTTATACGCCGCCGGCTGCTCTTCGGCCAGCCCCTTCCAGCTTCGGCAGCGGACGATGATGCCCTGCTCGGCCAGTTCGCGGTCGATCCGGCGGCCCTGGGCGTGCTGGACGGCCGCCTTGCGGCTCATTACCCGGCCGGCGCCGTGACAGGTGCTGCCGAACGCCCGGTCCATGGCGCCCGGCTGGCCCACCAAGACCCAGCTTGCCCGGCCCATGTCGCCGGGTATAATCACCGGCTGGCCGATCTGCCGGTACTGGGGCGGCACTTCGGGATGTCCCGGGGGGAACGCCTGGGTGGCGCCTTTGCGATGCACGCAGAGCGTTTTCCGCCGGCCTTCGACCGTGTGCTGCTCGATCTTGGCGATGTTGTGGGCAACGTCGTAGATCAGTTCCATATCGAGCGACTCCCAAGTGCGGCCGTAAAACTCCGCAAAAACCTCTCGCGCCTGCCACATCAGCAACTGCCGATTGGCCCAGGCGTAGTTGGCCGCACAGCGCATCGCGCCCAGGTAGTCCTCTCCCTCGGGGCTGTCGACCGGGGCACAGGCCAGTTGCCGGTCGGGCAACTCGATGCCGTACTTGGCCGGGACGTTACGGAGCCGTTTTAAGGCATCATCGCACACTTGGTATCCCAGCCCGCGGGAGCCGGAATGGATCATCACGCAGATCAGGTCCTTTTCGAGCCCCATGATGGTGGCGGCCTGTGGGTCGAACAGCTCGTCGACCACCTGGAGTTCGAGGAAGTGGTTGCCGGAGCCCAGTGTGCCGCACTGATCGTTGCCGCGCTCGAGTGCCCGGTCGCTCAGGCACTGCGGTCGGGCGTCGCTTAAGCATCCGCCGGCCTCGGTGTGTTCCAGGTCGGCGGCGGTGGCCAGGCCTTGGGCCTGAAGGCAGGGTGCCCCTTCCCTGAGCAACCGGTCGAGTTGCTTGCCTGTGTACGTATACGGCCCGCCGCGGCCAACGCCGGCGGGAATCCGGTGGAACAGGGCCTCGGTGAGCTGGCCGATCTGCGGCTGGACTTCCTGGCGGGTAAGGTTGGTGCGTACCAGCCGGACGCCGCAATTGATGTCGTAGCCCACCCCGCCCGGTGAGATCACGCCGCCTTGCTGCGGATCGGTGGCGCAGACGCCGCCGATCGGGAAGCCGTATCCCCAGTGGATGTCGGGCATGGCCAGGCTGGCCGTCTGGATCCCCGGTAGGAACGCCACGTTGGCCACCTGCTCGGGCGCCTGGTCGGTGCGGATTTGCTGGAGCAGTTTTTCATCGGCGAAGATACGGCCTTCTACCAGCATCCCCGGCTTGTAATCTTTGGGTATCCGCCAGCAGCACTCGTCGATCTGCTCGAGCGGCCCGGTGTAGCCCGGCTTGGTCACGGGTGGTTTCCCCTTTGCCACGGGCCGACCGTGGTGCTTGGCGTCGGGTTTCTTCTGTCGTCGGCTCATGGCGTCTCCTCTCCGCTAGTCGTTTAGCCGCCGGGCTTGCCCGGCGCGTTTGCGCTGGAGCGTATTGATACCAGCCAACGCGCCAGGCAAGCCCGATTTTCCGCAGGTTGTTTTTTCTGCTAAGACGATGGCAGTTGGGAACTGGGCGGCCGGGGCGAAAAAAAGGTTGAAAATCCGATAAATGTTAAAATAGGTAAACTTGCGCTGTGGAGCCTTTTACGGCATAA
>JAUWHT010000142.1 GCA_030605745.1 Pirellulales bacterium
CAGGTCCACTTCGCTGTCGGTGACCGTGCGGGGGTCGTTTTTAAGCTGCATGTTGATGAAGCGATAGACCGCCTGGCGGACGTCCTTTCGATAGGCATGGCCGCCCATGCTGACTACCGCGTCGACGAAGTCGGTCGCCCCATAGAGGCTGTAGATCCGTTCCAGGCGGCAGATGATCCGATCGTTGGCGTCCATCGGGAAGAGGCGGTCGTGATCGCTGTTGGTGAACAGCAGTGCACGCGGCGCCACCAGGCCGGCGATCCGGGTCCACGGCCACTGGAACATGTTATACAGGAACATGCAGTCGCAGTGGCCGTTGATCCCCCGGTTGGTAATGTACGACGGCAGATCGGCCATGCCGGCGACGGGCACGGCGGCTTTTACGCGCTGGTCGGCGGCGGCGATCCAAAAGGTGGCCGCTCCGCCGCCGCTGATCCCGGTGACTGCGATCCGTGCGGGATCGACGTCGGGGCGGCTGACGAGATAGTCGATGCCACGGATGCCGTTAAGGCACTCCACGCCGGCGGGTGTGTAGCCGCGGGAGTGCCACCACCAGCGACCCTCGCGATAGGTGCCGTGGTGGACGGCCGCGATCTCGCCCAGTTGCAGCGAGTCGACGATCAGGCAGATGTATCCATGTCGGGCGAACCAGATTCCGTGCGATTGATATGTCGTCTTGTTACCGTTTCGCCCTTGGCCCGAATGCCCGCATACGTAGAACACGGCCGGCCGGCGCTCTCCCTTCTCGACCTTTGCCGGCCGGTAAAGATTCCCCGTGACGTACAGCCTGGGCCGACTCTGGTAGTGGAGCATGTCGACCACGTAGCCCTCGCCGTTGAGCGTTCCGGTGATCGTGGCCTTAAGCGGCGACTTTGGCGGCATCGGACTGAGCCCCAGCATGTGGAAGTACTCGTCCTTGTATCGAGCACGAAGCTTCTTCCAGTCCTCCAACGAGTTCACGTCTTCCAGAAAGCGGGCGTGGATTTTCGCCGTCTCGCGGGCAAGATACTTCTGAATCATTTTGTCTCCGGGCTGGGCGCGATCAGGCGGGTCGTACACCTGGCCGTGCGCGGCGGCGCTGACCGCGAAGGTTGCAAAGAGGATGAAAACTGCCGTGTGTCGCAATTGCATGATTCGATCTCCTGGTTGTGAGAACCTTGTGGTTCCCGAGTATACTCAGCACGAGCGAGGTTTGCGGTTTTCGGACCGGTCGCGTCGCCCGGCATGCCAGCAACCACTGCTAGCACAATATCCAATTGTAGTTGTCGGTAAACTCCTGTCAACCATCAAAATGCCGCAAGTGCCTTACTTGCGGTTTTGCACGCCGCCGGAACCGGCCGAGTAGTCGATGCCGAGTTCGGGCATCAAGTGCTCGACTTTCTCGCCTGCCTTGGCGGCTTGCTGCCAGAGCTCTCGGGCCAGCCCGCGGTGGCCGCGGTGATCGACTGCCATAAACGTCCCCACGATCACTCTGGACATCGCGTCCTTGGGAAACCCCCGCTCGGCCACCGCCAGCAGGATGTGCGTGGGGATCTGGTCAATCCGCCAGTTGTAGGGCCTGCCGGCATGGATCGCCAGGTGATCGGAACTGGCCTCCACAATGGCGACCGGGCCGTTCTTCAGCACCAACTCGCTGCCGCTTTCGAGCTTTGCCAGGCTTTGCCGGATGCCGTTCCAGAACTCGTCGAGGTAGTCCAACATTGTGCGGAGCCTTTCGAGTTGGGACTGCTCGGCAGGAGTCTTGGCGGTGGCAGCGGCCGCCTCCAAGTGCTTTCGTGCGCCGGGAAGGTCGCGCTCGAACATCGAAAACCGGGCCTTGGAGAGTGCCTTAGCGAACTCCGCCTGTTTGGTCGTGGCGGGCCCCGGCGGCAGTTCGGGTTCCGGACGGGGCTGCGGCTGCGGCTCGGGTTCCAGGTCAGGTGGCGGTTGCGGCCCCCCCGGCTCCGGGTCTGCCGGCAGTGCTGCCTCTGGTTGGGCCGGTTGCCTGGGGGGCACGGGAGCCAGCTCCGGTGTGGCGGGGGGACATGTCGGGTCTGGGACGATCGCTTGCGGCTGCGCAGGAACGGGCGGTGGTGGTGGCGGTGGCAACTCGGTGTCGGAGTAAGCCTGCGGGGCCTCCTCGAGAATCTGGGGCCTCTCGACGCTGGCGATCCGGTCCCGCTGCTCGATAAACACCCAGGCAACCGTTACACACAGGCCCGCGAGCAAGACCGCAAAAACCGCTGACAACCACCGGTTGCCGGATTCTTTCGGTGCGGCGGCAGGAAGATGAACTCTGGCGACCGGAGGCGGCTCGGGCGGAGGTTCCGGCGGAACGGTTGTGGCCGCCGGCGGCTGGGGCGCGGGTGGGACCGATCCGTACTGCGACAGGCCGGCATCGTAGGCCGCCCTGCCGGCCGGGTCCAGCAGGCAGACCTTTGCCGCACTGAGCTGGTCCAGCAGCCGGCCCCAATCGCCCAACTGCCCGCCCGGCCGAACCATGCGGACCTTGGCCAACCGAACGTCGGCCGCACGGGCAATCACCTCCGGGTCCCCCTCTGTGGGCTTCAGACCCAGCAGGGTATAATGATTGGGTGGGCGCTGGCCCTTCGGGATACCGAGCCACTCAAAGTAGGGGTTGAATGATTCTTCCACAGCGCTGTCGCCGTTTGGCGGGTAGTTGGTCGGAGGGGAGCCGGAAGGGCCGGCAATATCCTTCTCCTATTGGATGCTTCCTACCTATACTAAACACTAAACAGGGGGTATTAGAATAACAGCTTAACTGAAGGAGTACAACCGTGAGCATCGTCATACCAATACACATCCATTTGGACGAAGCGGGCATGGCATGGGTTGACGACACCAATGTGAAAGTCGTCGAGATCGCGTTAGACAAGCTCGCGCACGGTTCCAGTCCGGAGGAAATGCACTTTCAGTATCCCCACCTATCTCTGGCGCAGATTTATGCGGCCCTGTCATACTACCACGACCACCAGACGGAATTAGACGCGGAGATCCAGCGGCAACTCGATGAGGTTGATACATTGGCGGCCGCGTCCGCTGATTCGCCCGCGCGAAGGCGGCTGCGCCAAGCGGGAACTTTCCCGGCAGTCAAGGCGTCTAGTACCTGGAGGACCGCCTGGCCGCAAGGAATTCGACGGAGACCGTAGTGAACATGACACTCTGCATGGCGTGGTTAATCGTTGCCGGCGGTGCGATCGGGGCCCAGCCGACCGTGACCGATGCTGATGCCAAGGTCCAGGCCGTGATCGACGAGGTTGAGAAAACCTGCCTGGACGGCCCCGTCTACATGATTGGGCCCAAGAAGGCCCAGCGACTGGCCGAGCTGGTTCGCCGGGCGAAGCCCCGCTTGGTGGTCGAGTGCGGCACGGCCCTGGGCTACTCGGGCCTGTGGATCGCCCGGGAACTGAAGGCCGCCGGAAAAGGCAGGCTGATCACCATCGAGATCAGTTCCACGCGGGCCAAACAGGCCGAGGCCAACTTCCGCAAGGCCGGCCTGCTGGATGTGGTGACCATCAAGGTCGGCGACGCCCGGAAGGTCGTTAAGAAACTCGACGGCCCGATCGATTTCCTGTTCGTCGATTGCGGCTATGCGAACTATTACCCAATACTGTTGGACCTGGAAAAGAAACTCAGCGGCGGCGCGCTGGTAGTGGCCGACAACGTGGGCGTCGGCGCCCGCGCAATGGACGATTACCTCAAGCGGGTCCGCTCGAAATACCAAAGCCACACGGAGTGGTTCGACCTGGAACTACCGTGGGGAAAGCGCGACGCGATGGAGATTTCCATCGTGCCGCGGTAATTTGTGGGAGGGAGACATAGCGATGAAAACGTTAATCCGATTTGTTTGTTGCTCGGTCCTGGCCGGGATTGTGTTGGGTAACTTCGCCACGGCCCAGGCCGCCGATCCGGCCAACCAGGCCCAGCGAGAGCTGCTGCTGAAGACCGAAAAACAAGGCAACTACAAGGATGCCTACGAAGGCTTCCGCAAGCTGGCGCTGGACCCGAATGATGATCCGCGCAAGGTGGGCGAGGATCTCGATAGCGCTACCAGGTGTCTCCAGCGGCTCAATCGGGTGGGTGAAATCGACGAGTTCCGCGAGGCGGTCATCGAGGTGCACAAGGGCAACTGGCGGCTGCTGTGGGCCGCCGCGCGGAACTATATGAACGTGCAGCACCAGGGCTTCATCGTGGCCGGCGAGTTCCGCCGGGGCCCCAAGCGCGGAGGCCGCGGTGGAAAGGTAGTCAACGCGTGGGAGCGCGACCGGATCCGGGCGCTGCAACTGATGCAGCAGGCACTGCCCCTAGCCCGACAGGATGAGAAGCACGGTGAGGTGGGCAACTACCTGCTGTCGCTTGCCGGGATGCTGCTGAACAATCGCGGCTACAGCGAGGCCTGGCGGCTGCAATACCTGAGCGACCTAAGCGTGCTGCCCGACTACGACGATGGCTACAACTACTATCACCAAGGCGGCCGCGGGGCCCCGGTCGATGAACAAGGCAAGCCGGTCTATCACTACACGCCCAAGACGTTCGAGGACGCCGAGACCGACGGCCAACGGTGGCAGTGGTGCCTGGAGCAGGCCATCGAGTTCAGCCCAGCGCGGCGAAACGCCGTGCGGATGCAGTTTGCCGACTTCCTGCACAACCAGTTCGGCGTGCAGACGATGGCCCACTACGGCTGGCGCTTCGGCCGGATGAAGACCGACGACACGCAAGAAGACGAAAGCGGCACATACGCGCTGCACACCTTGGGCGAGAAGGAGACCATCGCCCAGTTGGCCAGCGGCATCAAGCGGTTCGAGTTGCCCGACGAGTTCAACTTCATCAAGATATACCAGCAGGTCGGCCAGCAGGCGAAGGGCCATTACGCCACCAGGGCCTTGGAAACATTGGGCCAGATCTTCGAGAACCGGCGCCAGTATCCCAAGGCGGTCACGTACTGGCGACGGCTGCTTAAAGACCACGTCAGGCACAACGACCAGAGAAAGAACTGGCAGAACCGGCTCAACCAGATCGTGGCGAACTGGGGCCGCTTCGAGCCGGTCCAGGACCAGCCGGCCGGAACCGGGGCCAGTGTCGAGTACCGCTTCCGCAACGGCACCCATGTCGCGTTTACCGCCCATAAAATCAACGTCAAAAAACTGCTCGACGACGTGAAGGCGTACCTGAAATCAAACCCCGGCCGGCTCGATTGGAAAAAGGTCAACATCGGCAATATCGGCCATCGCCTGGTCCGCGAAAACCAGAAGCAATATCTCGTCAATCCCAACAGGCCGGATGCCAAGTGGAGCATGGCACTTAAACCGCGCGCAAAACACTTCGACAAGCGGGTAACTGTGACCACGCCGCTCCAGAAGCCGGGGGCCTATCTGCTCAGCGCGAGAATGGCCGGCGGAAACACCAGCTTCATCATCATCTGGCTCAATGACACGGCAATCATCAAGAAGCCGCTCCCCGGCAAGACGTATTACTTCGTTGCCGATGCAGTAAGCGGCCGACCGATTGCCAAGGCCAACGTCGAGTTTTTCGGCTACCGGCAGAAGCACATCAAGGCCCGGCAGTACCAGGTGCTCACCAAGCAGTTTGCCGAGTTGACCGACGCCGACGGCCAGGTGGTTCCCGACCCAGCGGACCAGCCACGCGACTACCAGTGGATCATCACCGCCACCACCGAGCAGGGCCGTTTTGCCTACCTGGGTTTCACCCGCATCTGGTACGCCCAGCGATACGACGCCCAGTACAACGCCACCAAGGGCTTCTTCATTTCCGATCGCCCGGTCTACCGGCCCAAGCAGACGGTAAAGTACAAGTTTTGGGTCCGCCATGCCAAGTACGACCGGTCGGACACATCCGATTTCGCCGGCAAGAAGCTGGGCGTGGAGATATACAATCCCAAGGGCGAGCGGATCGTGCAGGAGCAGATGACCGCCGACGCCTACGGCGGCATTCGGGGCGAGCTGAAGCTGCCGGCCGACGCCACTTTGGGCGTGTACCGGGTTAGCGTGGGTAAACCCGCCGGGAAACGCCTGCGACCCGTCTATGGCAGTGGCACCTTCCGAGTAGAAGAGTACAAGAAGCCTGAGTTCGAGGTGACCGTCGACGCACCCAAAGAGCCGGTCATGCTGGGCGAGAAGATCACCGCCACCATCACGGCCAAGTATTACTTCGGCTCGCCGGTCACCAACGCCCGGGTGAAATACAAAATACTGCGGACCAGCTACAGCAAGGGCTGGTACCCGATCGCACCGTGGGACTGGTTCTACGGGCCGGGCTACTGGTGGTTTGCGTACGATTACAACTGGTATCCGGGCTGGAAATCGTGGGGCTGCTGTCGGCCGTGGCCCTTCTGGTGGCCGCACCGGCAGCAGCCGCCCGAAGTCGTCGCCGAACGCGAAGTTGAAATCGGGCCCGACGGAATCGTGAAGGTCGAGATCGACACCGCCGTAGCCAAGGCCATTCATCCCGACCAGGACCACAAGTACTCGATTACCGCCGAGGTGGTCGACCAGTCGCGGCGGACCATCGTTGGCACCGGCCAGGTGCTGGTTGCCCGTAAACCGTTTAAGGTCTACGCCTGGGTCGATCGGGGCTACTACCGCGTGGGCGACGTGATCCAATCGGGCTTCTCCGCCCAGACGCTCGACGGCAAACCGGTCGAGGGAAAGGGAACGCTCACGCTGTACCGGATCGGCTACAAGGACGGCAAGCCGATCGAGACGGCGGTCTATACCGAAAAGCGATCGACCAATGCCGAGGGCCGGGCATGGCGCAAGATCAAGGCCACCCGCGCCGGACAGTACCGAATCTCCTTCAAGCTGACCGACTCAAAGGGCCACACCATCGAAGGTGGATACTTGTTTACCATCATCGGTGAAGGGTTCGACGGCTCGCAGTTCCGCTTCAACAACATCGAACTGGTCCCCGACAAGCGGGAGTACAAGCCGGGCGAGAAGGTCAAGCTACAAATCAACACCGATCGGGTCGGCAGCACCGTGCTGCTGTTCACCCGGCCCACCAACGGCATGTACCTCAAACCGAAGGTGCTGCGGCTCAACGGCAAGAGCACCGTCGAAGAGATCGGCGTGATGAAGAAGGACATGCCCAACTTCTTCGTCGAGGCGGTCACAGTGGCCGACGGCCGGGTGTACACCGAGTCGAAGGAAATCGTCGTCCCGCCCGAAAAACGCGTGCTGAACGTGGAGATCAAGCCCTCGTCCGAGGCCTACAAGCCGGGCGAGAAGGCCAAGGTCCAGCTCAAGCTGACCGATTTCTTCGGCAACCCATTCAGCGGCTCGACCGTGGTGGCCATCTACGACAAGTCGGTGGAGTACATCTCCGGGGGCAGCAACGTGGGCGGCATCAAGGAGTTCTTCTGGAAGTGGCGTCGACACCACCGCCCGCGCACCGAGGCCAACCTCGGCCGCTTCTTCCGTAACCTCATCCGGAAAGACACTATCGGGATGGGTAACATCGGGGTGTTCGGCGCCACGGTGGCCGATGACCTGGACTTGCTGGAAGAGGGAGAGGGCCAGCACGTCGTGCTGCGGACGCTGGGACTTCGCACTGATGGTATGCGCTTCGGAGGTATGCGTGGGAGGGCCAAGGGTATCAACGGCATGTCGATGAAGCGGGCTGCGGCAATGCCCGCTCCCGGGGAGCCCGCGAGCGCCGAGCTTTCGGCCATGGTCGCTGCCGATAAGGTGGAGGAGAAAGGCGGAGCAGCCGCACCCGAAATGGTCCAACCCACTGTGCGCAAAAAGTTTGCCGATACGGCGCTCTGGGTCGCCGCACTCGAGACCGACAAGGACGGCACCGCCGAGGTCGAACTCGAGATGCCCGAGAACCTGACCACCTGGCGGATTAAGGTCTGGGGCATGGGCCACGGTACGAAGGTCGGCCAGGGCCAGACCGACGTGGTCACTCGCAAGGATCTCATCGTGCGGTTGCAGGCCCCGCGGTTCTTCATCCAGACGGACGAGGTGGTGCTCTCGGCCAACGTACACAACTACCTGAAGGATAAGAAGGTCATCAAAGTGGTAATGGAATTGGATGGCGAGTGCCTGCAACCCATCAATGAAAAAACCGGCAAGGTAGTCGGCCGACGTAGTGACCCAGCCGGTGGATTCAAAGTCTGGCAGACGGTTACTGTCGCCGCCGGCGGAGAAGCGCGGGTCGATTGGCGGGTAAAAGTCGCCGACGAAGGCGAAGCGGTCGTCCGCATGAAGGCACTGACTGACGAAGAGTCGGACGCCATGGAGATGAAGTTCCCTTGCTACATCCACGGGATGCTGAAGATGGACTCCTATTCCGGGTCGATCCGGCCGAAGCAGACCAGCGGCAAGTTTACCGTTCGGGTGCCGGATAAGCGACGGGCGGAGCAGTCACGGCTCGAGGTCCGCTACTCGCCCACGCTGGCCGGGGCCATGGTCGATGCACTGCCGTACCTGGTCGATTATCCCTACGGCTGCACCGAGCAGACGCTAAACCGGTTCCTGCCCACCGTGATTACCCAAAAGATCCTACTGGAGATGGGACTCGATCTGGAAGAGATCAAGCAGAAGCGGACCAATCTGAACGCCCAGGAGATCGGCGACGACCGCCAACGGGCCAAGCAGTGGCAGCGCTACGACCGCAACCCGGTCTTCGACGAGGCCGAAGTCCGCAAGATGGTCAAGGCCGGCGTGCAGCGACTGGGCGAGATGCAGCTTATCGACGGCGGCTGGGGCTGGTTCTCCGGCTGGGGTGAACGCTCCTATCCGCATACCACGGCCTACGTCGTCCATGGGCTGCAAATCGCCAAGCACAACGACGTGGCGCTGCTGCCCGGAATGCTTGAGAAGGGCGTCGCATGGCTGAAACGCTACCAGGACAAGCAGGTTCAGAGGCTCGAAAACGCCTTAAAAAAGCCCAAGGTCAAGCCCTGGAAGAAGCACTGCGATAACCTCGACGCCTTCGTCTACATGGTGCTGGTCGATGCGGACGTGAAGAACCGGCAGATGATGAACTTCCTCTACCGCGACCGCACCAAGCTGGCCGTCTACAGCAATGCCATGTACGGCATCGCCCTGGAAAAACAGGGTGAGAAGGAAAAGCTGGAGATGATCATGCGAAACATCGGCCAGTTCCTTGTGACCGATGACGAGAACCAGACGGCGTGGCTGAACTTGCCCGGCGGATACTGGTGGTGCTGGTACGGCAGCGAGTACGAGGCACACGCTTACTACCTGAAGCTGCTCTGCCGGACCGACCCCAAGGGTGAAACTGCTGCAAGGATAGTAAAATATCTGCTTAACAACCGCAAGCACTCGACCTACTGGAACTCGACCCGCGATACGGCGCTGTGCATCGAGGCCATGGCCGACTTTATCCGCGCCAGCGGCGAGGACAAGCCCGAGATGACCGTCGAGGTTTGGATGGACGGCAAACTGCAAAAGGCGGTTGAGATCACCTCGAAAAACCTGTTTGTGTTCGACAACAAGTTTATCATCGAAGGCGAGAAGATCGAACCCGGCCCGCACGTGGTCGAGCTGCGCAAGAAAGGCACAGGACCGCTCTACTACAACGGCTACATGACCAACTTCACCCTGGAGGACTTCATCACCCGAGCCGGCCTGGAGATTAAGGTCAACCGCAAGTACTATCGGCTCAAGCGCGTAGAGAAGACGATCAAGGCCGCCGGCTCACGCGGCCAGGTGGTCGACCAGAAGGTCGAGAAGTACGAGCGGGAAGAACTGCCCAACCTCTCGACGCTCAAAAGCGGCGACCTGTGCGAGATCGAACTGGAGATCGACAGTAAGAACGACTACGAGTACCTGGTCTTCGAGGACATGAAGCCCGCCGGGTTCGAGCCGGTCGATCTGCGCAGCGGCTACACGGGCAACGACCTGGGCGCATACGTCGAGTTCCGCGACAACCGGGTAGTGTTCTTCACACGGATGCTCGCCCGCGGCAAGCACAGCGTCTCCTACCGCATGAGGGCCGAGATTCCCGGCAAGTTCAGCGCCCTGCCCACCCGGGTACACGCGATGTACGCCCCGGAACTGAAAGCCAACTCGGACGAGATTAGGCTCAAGGTGGAGGATTAGGGGCCTTAATGGTACAGCCGCCGTCTCGGCGGCTGTCCGTGGGGGCGTCTCGCCCCCAATCGGGCGAGGGCAGGATGCCCTCACTACAGCCGGTGGGACGCCGGCGTTACCCAGCAGGCAGCCGTAAAACGTCGTCCCCTCACCGCCGCCACACTATCGCCATGCCCGATAGCTCGGGGGTGAGCATCGGCGTGAGCGAAAAGCAGCGGTTCACTTGCTCGGTGTCGTCCACCGCGCGGCAGGCCAGGTAGGCCATGTACCAGCCGAGGACGGCTTGCGATAGGTAGTGGTCGTCGTCGTTCACCCGCGACCAGGCAGTGAACGTCGAGCAGATGTACAGGCTGCCCTTTGCCCAGGGATTTTCGGTCATCTTGGCGGCCGTAATGAAGGGCACCGCGCCGACGAAGGCATGGCCGCTTACGGCATTGCTGTCGTCAAACGGTTTCCAGCGTGATCCGACGTCGGCTTCGTTGGGACTCGAGCCGCCGAGGCAGTACTGCATAAATACCATGGGCGGCGTGCCGACCAGGTAGCCGCGGGTGACCCGGTCGCCGAAATCGCCCGCGGTGCCGATCAGCGGGCGGCCCTCGAACATCCCGCCGACCAGCCCCAGCCCGGCGAAGGCCGGTATGAATATCTGCCCCTCGCCGAACGTCTTCCAAAAGGCGGCGAAGTCGTCGCAGCCCGAGCTGCGAACGTCCCGCTGGTACCAATTCTGAAAGTCCTCGTCCAGGTTCGTGTTAGCCAGCACCGACGCGCCGGCAACGGCGTACAGCAGGTCGGACATCGTGTACCACGAGTAGTAGTTGCGGTAATCCGACCGGATGTTGCACCGCAGCTCCCGGAAGTCCGATCGCAGCCGCGCTCCGAATCTGCCTGGAGCGCAAACCGGTTCCTCCGGTATCAATTGGCGAGCCTGCTGGTGGTTCGGTCGCCGACAGAGTCGCCTCCCACAAGAGACCTTAGTGCTTGACCATGTGGAGCATACCCCGGCGCCGATTGCCCGGCCTTCAGTCGGTTGCAGGTGGGAAACGGGATCGCACAGCCGGGCAAACCTCCACTGCTGACTGCACGCCCCACAGGCCGCCAGAACAAGCCCTCCAAGTACCGCCGCCCGCAGGCGATCCACGCTGCTCATCATGTGGCAACCTCTGCGCAGGGATGCGGCGCAGAGCAAGTAAAGCGTGTGTGTGCGCCGCACGAAAAGAGCCTGGGCCGTTAAGCTCGACCGTCAGGAAGCACACCGCGGGAGGTATGCGTCCGGTCGCCTTAGTTCATCGGAGCTTACCCGGCAGGAACATTAGGCACGACCGCTACCCCGGGCACAGTCCTCCGAACCGGAAGATGCGCCCGCAATTTACCCAGTTTGACCGTACGCAGTGGTTGGGCATCAGGCAGTACGCCAGAATTCGGGTTATTCATTCAGCAGCCACCGCGGATTCTCATTTATCATTCTGGTGATATCCGGCTTCGAGATGTTGCAGGCGAGCAGCAGACGGATGAAGAGCTTCATGCCCTCAACCGGATGAACGTTGACGACCGTGCCCAGGTCCGTGGCCACGACTGTGCGCTGCGGGGTTACCTGCTTGATGATCTCGATCATTTCGAACGGGTCGCAATTGGGGTTGTTGAAGTTGGGTACTGCACCGTACATGAACAGTCCGATGTACGCGCCCATGCGGCCCATCTCGGCCTGCTGCTCGATGGTGGCCTTGGTGACGTTCCAGTCGGGGTGCGTGACGATGATCCGCTTGACGCCGGCTTTCTTGGCTTCTTCGATGACCACAAATCGCTCCTTGGTGCCTGCATGGCAGGGGTCGAGGATGATGTCGTGCTCGGCCACCATTGCGAAGATCTCTTTCAAGGCCGGCACCGGCTCGTCGTTGTCGTCGAGCAGCCGGATGCCGCCCTCTTTGCCCATCACTCGGCAGTGATGCGCGGAGTGGTGGCTCGGCAGCCAGACTACCTTCGCGCCGAGCTTGATCGCCATTTCCACCGACGCGGGGTTGAGCCCGCCGACGTAGTTGTTCAGCACGATGCCGCCGTACACCTGTGCGGGCTCTCTCTCGACCGAGTCTGCGTACCGATCGACTGCCTGCTGCACCAGCGGCGCGGTCATGGCCGTGGGAAAGGTATGGGACTTGAACACAACGCCGCCCATGCCCGCGTCGGTCGCTCGCTTGGCAATGTTCACCTGGTCCCAGCCGGTGTCGATCTCCGGGTCGGGAAAGGCGTGCACGTGCATGTCGATCGCACCGTACATCAGTTCGTCGACCTCTTCCTCCGTTATGGTCATGATCCGGTCGCCCATCTCGAGGATTGTCGAGTATGCGCGCCGGGCATCTTCGCGCCACTTGGGCTCCATTGACAGTTCGAACACGTCGTTTTTCATTGTTGACCTCCTATCATAAAGCCGCGACCGGTGGTCGCGCCACCGGCGACGGGAATACTTTGCGATAACGTGTGTGGGCGCGACCACCGGTCGCGGCTTTGTGATGATGACAAAAACCTCTCTCGACTATTCATGTGGACTTCCAACCGACCGCGTCCACGGCGGCGTCTTCGGGGATCGGCCCGATGAACTGGTAGCCGGTCTCGTCGAAGTGCGTCGCGCCCGGATAGAAACCGACGACCTCGATGTTTTCGGTCGGGTGCGTGTTCTTCATCCAGTGCGAAACGCCTTTGGGCAGGTAGTATGCGCAGCCCGGCTTCAGCTCGTAGACCTTGCCGCCCGCGCCCTTCAGCCCGTGGCCTGAGATGATGTAAACGAACTCATCGCAATCGGTGTGCAGATGTTCGGCGTGGAATCCGCCGGGATAGAAAGTCGCGCGGAAGAGGCATCCCGACGATGCAGGCAACGCCCCTCGACCCATGAGAATCCGCGCCGAGTTCTCGGCGAAATCCTCCCGCTCTTCCAGAGGCAGGGCCTCAACGTCCTCGTAACGAACCATGTAAATCTCCATGCTCTTACTCTCCTTTCGTGCGTGTGGCGACCCGGTCACTGCAACTTCAATATCCACTCCGCCACTTTCGCTCGTGTCTCGTCCAAGTCACAGGTTGCGACGCTCAGGTCATTGAGCCATTGCCGTGCTCTATCTGCAACGTCCTTCTTGCGGGCTGATGTCTTCTTAATCTCTTCTTCAAGCGTCGTGACGTACCGAACGTCGTCAATGCCCTCGCGGAGGGCTTCCCAACAAAGCGTGTCGATCACACCGTCCACGGTGGGGTATGTGAACGCGTAGTCACGATGCTTCTCATGGTCGAAGTCATTCCAGATATGTCCGCGACCGTGCTGATAGCAGTAAGGGTGTATACCGTCGCACTTGTGCCTCCACCACGTCAGGCCGCCTCCCCGGCGGAAGCTCTGAAGCGACTTCTCTATGACTGGCATTGCGACGGGCCAAAGTATCTTGTGCCCCAGCTTATGGAACTTCTCTATTTCGTCCAATTCCGTCCACCCCGAAGTAATGCCTATGTCAATCTGCCGTCTTATTGCGTCGTCAATGTGTTCTCGCCTAAACCAGCAGAATACCTTCCCGCCGGCCTCACGGCAGGCCTTGTAGCTTGCCGTAGTCTGTGCCAGATCCTTGTGAAGAAAAGGCTCGTCAAAGAAGTACACTTCTTTAGCCAAGAGGCGTCAGAAGATGGCCCCACTTCTTCGCGGCTTCGGCTGAGGGAGCAGCGCCCCAGCAGCAAAGGTAAATGCCCTTCGGCAGACCGACTTTTTGCCGCAACTGTATCTGCTGACGAATCAGGTCTTCGTTGTAGGTTTGGTAAAACGTTGGATAGAGGACGCCGTGTGCTTTGAGGGTCTCCATGTCAGCCAGGTATTGTTGTGGCGACTTCCACTCCGAGCCGATACTGCCCTTGCCGTCCACGGTGAGTTTGCCACGATACCAGATGCCAATGATGCCCCTTGTCGGAACCAGTTTGAAGGGAAGCACACGAACCGAGAGGTTGAGGACGGGAAGCTCGACGTTTTTTGCCCTCAACTTTATCGTGCCCTTGTAGTTCCCGGGTTTGGCATCTGCCGGCACATGTATCGTAAGCCAAAACTGCCTCGACGTGCCCGCAGGAATTGTGACGGGCAAGAGCCGCTTGGCATCCTTCGGACGGATATTCACCAAGTTATCACTCTTGGGTGTGCTTATCGGAACATAGACAGTCTCGCCGGTATCCGTAACATCTCTGAGAAAGTTCTCTTTTTTCTCAGTATCCACACGCACAAGGCCGTCATCGTGAAGGAGCAATTCAGGCACGAGGATGCGTACATCTTTCTCGATGCGAGCGCTGCTGCCGGCTTGATACCAGCACTTCACAACGCGAACGTCCACGACTTCCCGCGGCAAGCTCTTCTCAGCATCAGCCAAGTTGCCGACTTCCACGGCCAGATTTTCCAGGCGTCGGGTAGCGTGGATCACGAAGCTCGCCGGCTCATATTCATCAGGGCAAGCTGTTACACTCATGTCCTTTGACAGGGGACCCGGTGGTGGAGACTGACCGGGCATGATCAGAATGCTGGAAATTGCACGTGGGACGTAGACCACAGCGGCCTCATCAGCACCGGCAAGCCGTGCCAACGTCCCAAGTGCTACAATTGCACAGCCAAAGAACCCAAATACGTTGATTCTTCCCTGGCGCGAAAACGCCTTGCACTGCTTTGCCATGATC
>JAUWHT010000039.1 GCA_030605745.1 Pirellulales bacterium
TGGTTTGTGTCTTGTTTCAGACCGATTTATCAAATCGGTTTACGTGCCATTGATGATACAACCATACAGTATCTCTTGATTTTTGTCAATCTCAGGGCAGGCAAAAAAACTTTGATTTGACAAATCAGGAGAGATATGATATGGTGCTGACGCCAATCCGCGGGGAGCGAAGGTTCTAAGAATTGATTAAAAGGAGTCTGTAATGGCTGAATATTGGGACACCTACCTGGGTGCGAGCCTGGCCGATGTTGACCCGGCTATCGGTCTCATCGTTGACCTGGAAGAGGAGCGCCAGGCGCGGCGCATTATCCTCATTCCTTCGGAGAGCATCGCCCCGGCGCCGGTAAGGGAGGCCCTGGGCAGTGTTTTTAACAACATCTATGCCGAGGGCTACCCCCCGCTGCGCATGACCCGTGACGACGAGGCACTGCTCCTCGACCTGGGCCACCAACTGGCTTACTACCGCCGTTACGCCGACCGCCGCTTTTACAAGGGGGCCGATTACGTCCACTTTGTGGAGACGCTGGCCCAGCGACGGTGTGCCGCTTGTTTTGCCAACGACCGAGTCGCCGCCGAGAACATTTATATCAACGTGCAACCCCTGTCCGGTGCGGCAGCCAACCTGGCCGTCTACGAT
The DNA here is from genome assembly GCA_030605745.1 of Pirellulales bacterium. GTDB lineage: Bacteria > Planctomycetota > Planctomycetia > Pirellulales > Thermoguttaceae > JAUWHT01. The sequence goes on from JAUWHT010000039.1 coordinate 638, forward strand.
GCCCTCATGGAGCCGGGCGACACTCTCATGGGCATGGACCTCTTTCAGGGCGGACACCTGACCCACGGCAGTGAGTTCAACATCTCTGGCCGGCGCTACCAGGTGGTTTCCTACGGCGTGGATCGCCGAACGGGGCGGCTGGATTACGACCGCATCATGGAGCAGGCGTTGGCCGAGCGGCCCAGGATCATTGTCGCCGGATACACCTCCTACCCCTGGGCGCCCGATTGGGATAAATTCCGCCAGATCGCCGACGCCTGCGGCGCATCCCTCATGGCCGACATCGCCCACCCGGCGGGGTTGGTCGTCGCCGGGGCCTATTCCAGCCCGGTGGGTCTGGCCGACGTCATCAGCTTTACCACTCACAAGACGATGTGCGGCCCGCGTGGCGCGGTCATTATGACCACCGACGAAGAGATCGCACAAAAGATCGACATGGCGGTCTTTCCGGGCGCGCAGGGCGGTCCGCACACCAATAAGTTCGCCGCCATGGCCGTTGCCTTTCAGATCGCGCAGACCGAAACTTTCAAGCGAATGATGTTCTGTATCATTGAGAACGCCCAGTCGCTGGCGACATCGTTGCAAGAGCGGGGTCTGAAACTGGCCTACGGTGGCACCGACACCCACTTGCTGATGATTGACCTGCGCTCGATCAAGACCCCCACCGGCGAGCCACTGCGGGGTGAGATGGCAGTGCGGATCATGGAGTTAGCCGGGCTGGTAGCCAACAAGAACACTATCCCCGGCGACGAGCTCACCGCCCTGGGCAGCGGTGTCCGCCTGGGTACGCCCTGGGTCACCCAGCGCGGCATGGGGCCGGCCGAGATGGAGACCATCGCCGAGGCCATCGCCCGGCTGTTGATGGCCATCCATCCCTTCCACTACCAGGGGCTGCTGGGCGAAATGCCGCGCGGCAAGATAAACCTGGACGTGCTGGAGGCGGTCAAGAAGGACGTGGCCGACCTGACCGCCCGCACCATCGCCGAGACCGAATCGCGGGGCAGCCGCTACCCGCACTACTTTTTCGCCGGCGAAGCCCCCGCGCCAGAGGGCCGTGGTATGCTGCTGGTGAGCGGCTGGCGGGCAAAGCCCTTCCTGCAAGAGGTAGGCAGCGCCGACATCGCTTCGCTGGAGCCGGGCGAGCAGGCACGCACGCTCTTGCTGAGTAAAGATGGAGAATTGATGGACGATGTTCAACTGCTGCGCCTCAAGCCCGATGACCGGGGCCGTGACCGATATTTTGTCCTCACCCACGGCGCGACACACGAGCGGGTCAAGGCCTGGTTCCGAGGCCTATCCGACGGCTATGTGCTTTTTGACAACGACGACGTACAGCGCAAGGTGCAAGGACCGGTCGTGGTAGAGGATGTTGGCCTCGACTGCCGCGACGACACTGCTACCCTGGAGGCAGCACGGGCCTTCCGCCGGGGGATACCCGAAACGTCCAACGGGCTGCCTGCCGGCGCCGAGGCTCTGTCGCTCTACCAGGACGGTCACAACGACCTTTTCTGCCTGACCAAGCCCTACTTTGTCGGCCAGGCGGCGCTGGCGCCGGCGTACTATAGGTCGGATAAAAAAGACTTTGTGTGGCGCGAGCCGGCAGACGCACCACTCCGGCGGACGCCGCTCTACGAAACGCACCAAAAGCTCACTCGCAAGATCATCCCCTTCGCCGGGTGGGAGATGCCGGTGTGGTATACGGGTGTCGGCCAGGAGCACAGTGCCGTGCGCCAGGCGGCCGGGCTCTTTGACGTGGCTCACATGGGGGTGCTAGAAGTCGCCGGCCCCCACGCAGCGAGCTTTTTGGATGCAGTGACGACCAACTATGCCCTGTGGCTCGACCCCGGCCAGTCGCAATACGCCTACCTGCTTGACCCCGACGGGAACGTCATTGACGACATTTGGGTCTACTGCCGTGACCGCGACCGCTTCCTGATCGTCGTCAACGCGGTCAACGCCGAAAAGGACTGGGCCTGGCTCACCGCCGTCAACGAGGGGCTGGCCATCATTGACCGCGATAACCCGGCCATGGCAGTGGAGGGCAAGGCGATCTTGCGCGACCTCAAAGATCCGGCCTGCGGCCCCGACCAGCGGGTGGACCTGGCCCTGCAAGGCCCGGCGTCGTTGCCCACATTGCAGGCGTTGACCGGCGACCCACAGGTCAAAGACGCACTGGCCCGAGTCCGCCGCACGGATCTGATCGAGGTGACGCTTTCGGACATCCCGCTGGTCATTTCTCGCACCGGCTACACCGGCGAGGAGATCGGTTACGAGATCTTTGTCCACCCCGACCAGGCCGTCGAGTTGTGGGAGCTGCTGCTGGACAAAGGCGCAGAGTACGGCGTCAAACCCTGTGGCCTGGCCGCCCGCGATAGCACGCGCATTGAGGCCGGACTGCCGCTCTACGGCCACGAGTTGGCCGGCCCCCTGGAAATTATCCCCCATGAGGCCGGCTTCCCGGCCTACGTCAAGTTCCACAAGCCGTTCTTTGTCGGGCGCAAGGCAGTGATGGCGCGGGCGGCGCGCAGCAAGCGGGAACTGGTGCGCTTCCAGGTAAACCAGACGGGCGTCAAGGCGTTGCGCGGCGGGGATCACGGCGAGACGGTGGTTAACAAGCGAGGCAAGTACGTGGGCCGGGTGACCAGTTGCACACTGGTGGAGGGTGTCCAGGTGGGGCTGGCGCTGGTTGATCGGCGCTACGCCGAGCCGGACACGCAACTGGCTGTCTACCCCTCGGCCAGCGGCAAAGGCCCAACTGTCAAGCCGCCCGCCGAC
>JAUWHT010000171.1 GCA_030605745.1 Pirellulales bacterium
CATCGTTCGGTTCGAAGACCCTGACCACGAACAGAAAACCCACCCAATCAAGGGGCAGCGTAGTGCCAAAGACAATACGTGACGACCTAACTGCCTTGCCTGTAAGGACATACGATTTCGCGGTGTCGAAGATAGGCTTGAAGTGGAAGGTGCCCTGGACTTCGCGATCGTCGGTGTCGACGATCACCGCGTCGGTGCCCATCTTGAGCTTGCCGCCGCTGATCTCGGCAAAGAACGTGGAGAGCGTGGCGATGTTCCCGCCACCGCCGGGGTCCCGCGAGTCGACGAGTCTTGTGGTGGCGATGTCGATCAACGTCGGTTCGGCCACCTGGTAGAAGCCGGTGTTGTCGAAGGCGGTGTTTTTTGACCCGGGAGGCGCTCATCAAAGACAACGGCCGGGCCGATCAGCGGTTGGCCCGGGTGCAGGTCGCCCGAGTCGGACGGCTTGTGGCCGCCCCGATCGGAGTTGGCCCGGCCGGCGGCCTCAAAGCCGAAGGGGTCCGGGTTGCCGTCGTAGCTTACACGAACGCCGCGTCGCAGATCGTGTCGGAGCGGGTGGGCCCCGGTGGCACCGTGGCCGATGCCCGTCCCGCCGTCAAAACCTTCTTCGACCTCAACGGGAGTGGGAAATCGCAGCTCCGAGTCGACGTCGGCCGGGTAGGCGAAGTCGTACGAGGCCATCTCGCCGGCCTTGACCAGCGTCCAGCACTCGAAATCGATCGAGTGGCTCTCCGAGTTGTAGTCGGCCTTTTCGATCACCGCCAAGACGTCCGAGTCGGCCACGTACGGCGAGTCAAAGTCTAAGGTGACGGCGTCGAAAGTTTCCAGGTTCAACTTGGTGATCGGCGTACTGAAACGGACTTTTTTCCACGTATTGGAGAAACGGATCAGCCAGTAGGTCGCGCTCTTGATGACCATGTCGACCTTGTTGTAGATGTAGAAATCGAACTCCCGCTCCTTGGTCCCGTATTTCCTGACGTTGTGACGCAGGATGACCTTGTTGTCTTCCTCCTGAGCACCGGTGGCCCGCCACCGGGCGACGAGTTTTGTGACCAAGTCCTCGGTTGTGGTGTGAAACAGCTCCAGGCTGCCGACTTCGATATCCGACTCGGTGATCGTGTCGACCGAAACCGGCTCGGCCGGCAGGTATCGCAGGAAGAAAGTGTTGTCCTTGAGCGTGATGGCACAACGAGCCTGAAAGGCGATCTCTTCCAAGACTTGCAAGATTTGCTTGCGCTGGGTCAGGGCAAAATGGCTCGGGTAGTTGGCCAGAAAGCCTTCAAGCTGCTTTTGGAGTTGCTCGTCGCCCGAGGCGGCCGCTTCGCTCATGCTATTGAAACCGTTCTTTGCCAGCCAATCGGAGATGTTTTGGTTGATGTAGCTCAGGATGCGGTCCTTGGCGTCCGCCGTGGTGGTCGAGACGCTGTCGGTGCCGTCCAGGTCGCTCGGGTTCTCGTCGATCAGCGCGTAGTTGTCGGTTCCGCTGCTCGGTGTCCAGTCGGACGAATTGCCATCAGCGGTCGGAAGGAGACCTTCGACAAACACGGTGCCAAGGAAATCGTTGTTCGTCGTGCCCTCGCCGTCGTAGATATAGATGTCGTCGAGGTATTGGTTGGTCGTCTTCAGCACGAACTCGATTTCGTCCGAGGCAGAGCCGGTGTCGACGCCGCTGCCGCTGTCGGAGTGTGCCCCGTCGATGCGCAGCTCCCAACTTCCGCTGACAGCGTCGATGACGCCCTTCAGCTCGACGTAGTGCCACTGGTTGTCGGCCAACGGCGCGGTCGCGCCGGCCGTGCCGCCCGTTTTGCCGAGCAGCGTCGCGCCGTTGTATACCTCGATCTCACCGTTGATTGTCACGGCCAATGTCAGACTGTTCTTGATCCGAAGGAGGTCATAATTGGTGAACCCTTGCTTGAGTGTGAAGCCGACAATCCACGTCCCCCTCGTCAAACAGGACGGTTGCCCAAAGGGTCGATTCAGTCGCATGATCGCCCTTGTTTTCTGGGGCGGTCCCGCCCCCGACGAGGAACAGGCCCTTGACCGTGCCGGTGCCGGTGATGTCGAACAGATCGACCGTGTCGTTGGAGATCGTCTGGCCGGACGCGGGGTTGGGAGCCCTCAGAATCACAGCCGGTGCGCGAGGTTCCATTCTATCGACCGAAGGCGAACGCATAGAGTGGAACCTCATCTTCACCAATGTCCAGAAGCTTCGTCAGCCTATCATCATCGAAACCACCGATGCAGCATGACAGAAGCCCACGCTGAGTGGCTAGAAGACACAAGTTCTGTGCGATATGCCCGCACTCCAAGAGTGAGAACCAAGACCAGATGCCAGCATTTGTTCAAACTCACTTGACTTCACGCTGTAGTGGTATAGTCCTCTTGTTGTGAGCCCGACACCAGGCGTAGACGGGTGTAACTGTGCTTTTTTCGTAGAGTACCGGAACAGGTGTCGGCTTTTTATCCGACACCAGGCGTAACTACGCCCGATACGGGGTTTTTCAGGGGATTTTGGGGGCTTAGGCAAGATCAGGCGATTTGACGTAAGGTGTTGTAAAGCCTGTGCTTATAGCACTTTACGAAGATGGGAAAAGGTGCCCTGGCTCTCTCGACAGTCCGGTACTCTAACCAATTGAGCTACGCCCCCGAAGCATAAGACAGGAAATTATATCTGTTTTCGATCGGGCTGCAAGGGATTTCTCAGGCGGTGGTGGTCGGGGGGTTCGGCTGACCCACCACACCCACAACTGTTAGTGCACCCCAAAGGGGGGGCTCTTTCGGCATCCACTGAGCGGCAATTTGTGAACTAGACTTGAAAAGCAGACCGGGCAGATTGCATCGAGATCGGAGCGGGAGAGTCGCCCATGGCCAATCTGTGGAAAGACTTGTTGCGACTGATCGATAAGATGGGGCCCCAGGAGTGGCTGCTGGTGCTGGTCGGCGCTATTATCGTGGGCTTTTTCTGCATGCGGGGATTCGGGTCGCGATCGCAGTACTAGGTCCGTTTCGGCCAATCGAGTCATTACCAAGCTGGGCTTTGTGCCACTGTAGGCCACTGTAGGAGTCATCAGATACCATGGATCTGTGGTCGCTTCAGATTCCTGTTCCCGTCGCATTGGCCGTTGTGGCCACGATAGGCTATCTATTCGGCCGCCGCACGAAGACGCCCGAGGGCGAGCTGCTCTTCCAATCGCGGCGTGAGCTGCGGCGCGCCCAGTTGGTGGCCCATGAACTGGAACAGATTGCCTGGACCATCCGCAGGAGTCTGGCTAAACATCATTCCAGCGTGAGCAAGTTCAAGGATCGAGTCGGGCGTCTGAGCGACCGACAGGAGGAGGCCGCCTGTAAGGAACTCTGCCGGGAGGTCGAAGAGATACTCAAACCGACCTTGCACCTAGCCAACCAAATCGCCGGCGCCTATGACGAAATCCGCCAGCAGAGCGCCAAGCTGATGATGTTCACCGAGGTGCGAACCGATCCGCTGACCGGGGTGAACAACCGCCGGGGATTGGACGACGCACTGGCCGCCCAATTCGCCTTGATGACCCGCTACGATACCAGGTTCTCCCTGGTGATGTTCGACATCGATCGCTTCAAGCGGATCAACGACGAGGAAGGACATCTGTACGGCGATCGAATCCTGCAAGACCTGGCCAGGCTGTTCGACGAGTCCGTCCGCGAGACGGATATTGTGGCCCGCTACGGCGGCGAGGAATTCGTGATCGTGATGCCGCAGACCGACCTGGAAGGTGCCTGCGTGTTCAGCGAACGCCTGCGAGCGAAGGTCGAGCAGGAAATGTCACTTACCATCAGCGGTGGTGTGGCCACAGCACTGGACGGCGACAGCCAGGATTCACTGCTCGCTCGGGCCGACGGCGCACTGTACAGTGCCAAGACCGCCGGCCGCAATTGCGTCTTCCGCCATACCGGCGAGCGGACTGAATCGGTCGCTGAACTGGTCCCCGACACCGCATACCACCTACCGCCTACTGCCTGCTGAGCTTCACTCGGCCGCCGACGATCACGACTTCGGCGCGCCCGGTCAGCTCCCAGCCGGTGAACGGGGTGTTGGTGCTCTTGGAGCGGAACTCGGCCGGGTCTACTGTCCAGCGGACAGCCGGGTCGATGACTGTCACGTCGGCGTCGGCGCCGATTTGCAGGGTTCCTTTGGGGATGTGCAGTATCCGAGCGGGATTGCACGTCATCTTGGCCAGCACGGCGGACCAGTCGAGGTAACCCGGCTCGATCAGTCGTGTGACCACCAGCCCAAGCGCCGTCTCCAGCCCCACGATGCCGAACGGAGCCCGATCGAGTTCCTGCATCTTTTTTTCTTTTGCGTGCGGTGCGTGATCGGTGACGATTGCGTCGATGGTCCCGTCGACCAGGCCGTCGATGCAGCCTTTGACGTGCCCGGCGCCTCGCAGCGGCGGCTTCATCTTGAAGTTCGAGTCGAAGGAGCGAAGGCACTCGTCGGTAAGCGTGAAGTGGTGTGGACAGACCTCGGTAGTGACTCGCACTCCGCGCCGCTTGGCCCGCCGGACCGCATCGATGCTGTTGCCGGTGGACACGTGCATCAGGTGGAACCGCCCGCCGGTCGCCTCGGCCAACGCGATATCGCGGCTGGCCATGGCGTCTTCGGCCGCCGGGGGCATGCCGGGCAGCCCCAAAAGCAGCGACGTAAGGCCCTCGTGCATCACGCCACGCTCGGTCAGCTCGCGGATCTCCGAGTGGTTCAACACCGGCTTGTCGAACATCAGGCAGTACTCGAACGCGCGGCGCATCAACTCAGGGTCGTAGATCGGCGAGCCGTCGTCGGTGAAGGCCACCGCGCCGGCCTCGACCAACCGGCCGATCTCGGCCAGTTCCTTTCCTTCCCGGTTCTTGCTGACACAGGCGACCACAAAGATGTTGCAATTGTCGGCACGGGAGGCCTGGCCGCGGATGAATTCGACGGTCCCCTGGCTATCGATCGGGGGGTCGGTGTTGGGCATGCAGGCGATCGAGGTGAACCCGCCGGCCAACGCGGCGGCCGTGCCAGTCTCGATCGTCTCGTCCTCCTCGCGCCCGGGCTCGCGCAGGTGGACGTGCATGTCGATCAGCCCCGGCGCGACGATCTTGCCGGCCGCGTCGATAATCTCTTCCCGGCCGTTCGGTTCTGCATCATACGCGGCGATCCGCCCCTCGGCGATCAGCAGATTGGTTGCCCGGTCCATCTGCTGAGAAGGATCAATCACACGGCCGTTTTGGATCAGGATGGACATGGGAGTGGATAGTGGATAGTGGCCAGTGGTCAGTGGTCTACGTTTCTTGTGTAAAGCCAGCGATCTTTTCGCGGCAGATCTTCCGCGTGAGTGTCCGCAGCTTGCGTACCCGGCCGGCCAGGTATTCCAGTTCCCTCTTGTTGATCTTGTACGACTTCTTGTACCGGGCATCCACGTACGCCTTTTTGAGCAACTCGAAGAGGCGTTTTTCTTCTTCGGTCGCTCGAGGGAAGATTGGGAGAACACCCGGGTGTTCTGCAGCCGCGCGTTTGTCCAACTTCTCGATGTTGTGAAATTTGGGCTTGTAGTTCGTGAAGACCAGCAAGATGGTCGTGTAAAACCGTTCGGTGGCTTGATGAAGTTCAAAGGCTGCTTCCTTGTACCTTCGTTTTTTGAGATAAAGATCAAATCCATGCAAAAACGTATTTGCACTTTCCAACCAGTATTTATAGTCTTCCTTAGCAATCTGCTGGCGTTCTTCGGGGCTTAACTTCCTCGCCCGCTCTAGTTTGAACTGCTTGGAATCATAAAGTAAGATGCCCTCCTTCTTGATGTCGGTAAAGAAATACTGCCCTTCGGAAAGCTTATGATTGACGTAGTGAATACTGTGGCAAATCGGATTCACGAGATCTCCGGCTCGCGAAATCCGTTCGGCGAGCCGGTCCCAGCGAGCCCGGTGGTCGGCCATCTTGTAATCCTCCACGATCATCAGAATGTCATAATCACTGATGTACTCGTAAATCACGCCATTCTCGGTATACCTGTCCTCCACCCAGTCGCCACGGGCATGGCTGCCGAAGAGGATAATCATCGCGGGGTCTACTTCCTCGCGGATATAACCGACGATCCGCTTCAATGCTGCTTGTTTATACGATGGCAGATGAGAAAGACTTTTCTTCATTTTCTGTTCCCTGTCAACAGCCACAGCACTGCCATCCGTACGGCGACTCCGTTGGTGACTTGTTCGAGTATGGCCGAATGGCTGCCGTCGGCCACGTCGGGGGTAACCTCGACGCCGCGGTTGATCGGGCCGGGGGCCAGGATCAGGATGTCGTGCTTGGTTCGGGCGAGCCGCTCGCTGTTCATCGCATAGAGATGGGCGTATTCGCGGACCGAGGGGAACGGCCGGGAAAACTGCCGCTCGAACTGGATCCTAAGCAGGTTCAACACGTCGACCCGGGGAAGGATATCGTCCAGGCTGTACGAATACTCCACGCCGACCTCCGCCCAACGTGGCGAGACCAAGGTAGAGGGGCCGCAGACGATCACATGCGCGCCGAGTTTCTTTAGGCCCCAGATGTTCGACCGGGCGGTGCGGCTGTGGGCGATGTCGCCGACCAGGGCCACGGTGAGCCCCTGGAGGCTGCCCCGCCGCTCGCGGATGGTCATGATGTCCAACAGGCCCTGGGTGGGATGCTCGTGTGGCCCGTCGCCGGCATTGACGACCGAGCAGGCGAGATTCTGTGCCAGCAGTTGGGGGGTGCCGGGCGTGCGGTGCCGCATAACCACCACGTCGACCCCCATCGCCTCGATGTTCTTTGCAGTGTCGACCAGCGTCTCGCCCTTCGACAGGCTGCTGGTGGAGGCCGAGAAATCGAGCGTGTCGGCCCCCAGCCGGCGAGCGGCCAGCATGAAACTGGTCCGCGTGCGGGTAGAATCCTCGAAAAACAAGGTCACGCACGTCTTGCCTGCCAAAAGCTGGAGCTTCTTGCGGCCCTCGGCCATCAACCGCTTAAAGACCACCGCCTTGTCGAGGATCAGTGTGATCTCCTCGGCCGTAAGCTCCTCGAGCCCCAACAGGTGCCGCCGCGTCCAGGACTGTGGGACGTGGCCCAGTTCAACCGCTTCAGTAGCCATCACGTCCGACCCTTTCAACTCCCCACTTCCATTGATTCTAGCAGCCGGCAAAAATGCTGCAAGCAGGCAGTTTAGTCCCGGATTATTCATCGTGTGGCACACCCAGAACGTAGTGATGGGTGTGTTCCGCGTATACCACGCCCTTCGCTGCGCTCAGGGACGTGCCACCCATTACACCGTGCTAAACGATCTTCGCCCGGCCGAGGCAATACTTCTCCAGTAGTTCCATGTTCGGATCGGTCCCGATGCCCGGCTCCGGCCAGAGCTTGATCCGCATGGTTCCGTCGGCCTGGTCGCGGGCAGGCAGCAGCGGCTCGGCCAGGTCCTGCTGGAGGACCTGATCGGAGGGGAAGAAATCGGCCGGATAGGTGCAGTTGGCCTTGGCAGCCAGTGCCAGACCGATTCGTGCGCCGATCGCGCTTTGCGGCATCGCTCCAACGAAGCACGGGACGCTGGCTTCGCTACAAGCGTCGTGGATTGCCACCGCCGGTGTGAGCCCTCCTATCCTGCCCGGCTCGAGGTTCATGTACCGACAACTGTGCAGCTCCAGCGCCATCTCGGCCTGGGCTAGAGTTGTGACGCCCTCGTCCAGGCAGATCGGCGTCCTGACCGATTCCTGCACCATGGCATGACCGACCAGGTCGTCGGCGGCAAGCGGTTGCTCGATCATTGCCAGGCTGAAGTCGTCCAGGCGGCAAAGCATTTCCATGTGTTGCAAGCCCAACGCCCCTTCGCAATCGACGTGGAACGTTTCGGTAGGAAACTCCTTGCGGACCGCGTCGATCATGGCGATGTCCCAGCCGGGCCGGAACATCAGCTTCACCCGGGCGAAGCCGGCTTGAACCGCCCGGCCGATCGCCGAGAACAGGTCTTCGATCGATTCCATCCGGTCGAACGTCGGGCCGACTTCGACCGCTTCGCGCTGACCGTCAAGCAGTTGGTGCAACGGCCGGCCTTGCCGCCGCGCTTCCAGGTCCCACCAGGCCGTATCGAGCGCAGCCTTGGCAAAGCAGTTGCCGCGGAACGCTTCCAGGCGCTGTCCAAGCGCTTCGCCCGAATCGACCACGGTCCCGGCCACCAGCGGCGCCAGCCAATCTCGCAGGCAACCGAACACACCACCGGCCCATTCCGCAGAAGCCAGCGGCGCGTTGCCGGGGCTGACCTCGCCCCAACCGGCCGCATCGCCGCTTTGCATCCGCACCAGGACCGTCTCAAGCGAGTCAACCCGCCGGCCAGCCGTTTCGCGTGGCTTCTTTAGTGGCAGGGCAACGTAGAACAGTTCAATAGAGTCGATTTGCATGGTTGGGTGAGGGGTTAGGAATTAGGGATTGGGGACTAGAGTACTGAGTACTCGGTACTCGGTGCCGAGTGCTCGCTATTGGCCACCATCCTGCACGCCTTGTTCGGCGATCTCAATCACCTTGAGCAGTCCTTGGGCTTTGCTGAGCGTTTCGTTCCATTCATTCCTCGCGACCAAGAATAGTGTCGAGCTTGGTGATGTCAGAATAGTGAAGCAATAGAACATTCGTCGAATACGCAAGCTCTTGAGCACTATTTGTATAGGGGCTATTACTGATGACAGCGGCGTGGTCAGTGCGAAAATGCTTACTCCCTGCGAATACTTCTTGTACTGCAGCATTGCCGATAGGGTGAGCAGCCCGTTTACACTGGATGGCTATTGAAATGGCGTTCTTTCGGGCGAGTATATCAACCCCTTGGTCACCCGATGCCTTTGTTGACCTGACTTCCCAGCCGGCATCGTGAAGTCGTTTCATACAGAAGTCCTCAAACTCGATACCACTCATTGCCTCAACTTTGTCCTCGCTGTCCGCGAGAGATGCAGACTTATCTGCAATAAGCAGTTCGATTTGGTGGTCGATGTACGAAAGACCTCTGGAGGAGCGCTGCCATTCAATAACGAAACCTGCTTCTCTTGTCTGTAGACGGGGCCAAACGACATCCTCAGCGAACTTTTCAAGATGCTTCATCCAGCGCTTGACCGAAATTGCCCCATATTCGTCTGGCCGAAGAAGCTGAAAACGTTTGAGCGCAAGGGTGTCAAGGTGCTCCTTAACACAGCCCATAAAAATGTCTTCAAGCCGGTAAGCATCCTCGCGATTTTGGTCCTCGCGGGTGCATTGGTAAGAAACCACAGCAAGTATGAGGAATACAGGGAGTACTATAAACAAACCGAAAATTATGCCCAACAAAGGCTCGATAATGAATATCACTATGTTCAAAACCGCAAAGAGGATCATTCCGAGGGCGGGGAGAGCCCCGTTGGCCGGTGCAGAATGGGCCGCCGGCGTGTTCGCTTGCATGTTGAACCCGCAGTTCCGGCATTTCATGCCGGCACCCAAAGGGGATGCCCGGAAGCTTTGAGTTTCGTGGCATCGAGGGCATTCTGAGTGAAATTGCGGCGGAAGGAGCATGTTGAACCCGCAGTTCCGGCATTTCATGTCGGCACCCAAAGAGGATGCCCGGAAGTTTTGAGTTTCGTGGCATCGGGGGCATTCTAGCTGATAGGTGAACATCCCAATTGGGGTTGCTTCCACTTTGATCGGGGTAGCATCGGGGTCGGATGCTTCAGGAACTACAACTATTCCTCCACACATTGGGCAAGTCTGTTGACCCCCAATTTGATCGGGCCTGGCTATCATCGAAGTACCGCAGGCATCGCAACGAAAGGTAATCATGGGTTTGCACCAGTCGTTAGGTTATGCTTTAGCCTAACGCTGCTCCTAGGCAACTCGCAGAAAATAATATACCGGGTCAACGTGAATATCGAATATCGAACAAGGAATGTCGAAGGATGAAATCAAACAGAAGGCGAAACAGCGACGGCACTTCGTACTTCGACATTCCTTGTTCGATATTCGATATTCATTGTCACGAGTAAATCGCTGGTATACTAATTCTTGTGAGTTGCCCTATACCCGCGCTTCGGTCAACTCAATGGCCTTGAGCAATCCGTGGGCCTTGTTGAGCGTTTCGTTCCATTCGTTCCTCGGCACGCTGTCGGCGACGATGCCGGCGCCGGCTTGGACGTAGGCTGTGCTGTCTTGGACTACGATGGTCCGCAGTGCGATGCAGGTATCCATGTTGCCGTTGAAGTCGAAGTAGCCGACTGCCCCGGCGTAGGGCCCGCGGCGGTGCGGCTCGATCTGGTCGATGATTTCCATGGCGCGGACCTTCGGTGCACCGGAGACGGTTCCGGCGGGCAGGCAGGCTTGCAAGGCATCGAACGCGGTGTTGCCTGCCGAGAGCCGGCCGTTGACGTTGCTGGTGATGTGCATCACGTGGCTGTAACGCTCGATGGTCATCAGGTCGGTCAACTTCACCGAACGGTACTGGCACACTCGGCCCACGTCGTTGCGGCCCAGGTCGACCAGCATCACGTGCTCGGCCCGCTCCTTGGGATCGGCCAGCAACTCTTCGGCCAGCCGCCGGTCTTCTTCCTCGGTCTCTCCACGGGGGCGGGTGCCGGCCAGCGGGCGGACCGTAAGCACCCCGTCGACCACCCGGGCCATTACCTCCGGCGAGCTGCCTACCAGCGTGACGCTGGGCGTGCGGACGTAGAACATAAACGGGCTCGGGTTGACCACCCGC
>JAUWHT010000229.1 GCA_030605745.1 Pirellulales bacterium
TCTCCCTTTGGGAGAGGGGCAGAGGGTGAGGGCGGCATGGATCACACCGTAAATAGCGGGGGTTTCTTGCCGAATAACCCTCACCCTAACCCTCTCCCGGAGGGGGAGGGGACTCGCATCGGTAATTTCAAAACACGTTCTAACAACCCAGCGCCGTAATCGCCATGAAAGATGTGCCGGAAAATGAACTGCTCAGCGCCTACCTCGACGGCGAATTGACCGCCGCCGAGCAAGCGGAGGTGGAACAGTTGCTGGAGTCCAGCCCGGCCGCACGGCAACTGCTGGAAGAGTTCCACGCGCTCAGTTCCACGCTCCAGGACATGCCCCAGTACACACTCGATGAGGACCTCAGCGAGCAGGTGCTACGGATGGCCGAACGGCGAATCCTCACCGAAGACATCCCCACCTCTGCACCGGCCGTGCCGCTGGGGCGGTCGATTTTCCGCCGGCTGCTGACCCGGCGGGGTCTGGTCTGGTCCGGACTGGCGGTGGCGGTTGCCGTGATGCTTTTGCTGCACGAACCAGGCCGACTGGAGCGGCCGGCCGGCGATCAGGTGGCCATGGCGCCGGCTAAGCCCAAGAAAGCTAGCCCACCCCCTTCGATCGGGGCGGCTGTCAAGCCGGACGAGGAACAACCCGCCCCGGAGGCCAAAAAAACAGTCGCCGAGGCGGCGCCCGCCGAAGCGGTCGTCGCCGGTAAGACCGCCAAGGAGTCCATGATGTTTAAGGCCCGTCCCCGGCGGATCGCCAAGAACGGGTCCATACGGGCGGCCGATCGGGTCGTGGCGAAAGCCCCCAGTCCGGTCGACGGCAAAGGTGACGGGGTCCTGCTGATCCGATGCGACATCAGCCCTGCCGCTGCGCGGAAGCAAGCATTCGACAAACTGTTGATCGCTAACGGAATCGCCCGGGAGCAAACCCACACCAAAACCGATGCCAAGCGTCCGGGCCGGCGTGAGCAACAGAAACTGGCGGCCCTGGACGAGCGGCTGGAAGAACAGGCCGAGAGCGGGCAGCTCGACGTGGTTTACGTCGAGGCCACACCCAGCCAGATCGAAGCCACGTTGGCCGGGCTGGCTGCAAGGCACGAGGAGTTCCTCTCGGTCTCGGTCGAGCCGGATCCGAGAGTGGAGGCGCAGCAGGTTTTCACACAATACAATCGCGGCCGTGCACAGCGGATCCTGGTTCCCGCCAATAGGTTGAACGCCCAATTGGAGTGGCAGGCGCCGGAACCCCGCGGGGCTCGCCTCGGCGGGCAAGCCGAACGGCAAGCAGCTCCAAGCGGACAGACGTTGGTGCCGCCAACCTCCGAGGGTGAGCCCAAGCAAGCGCAGCAACAGCCGCCGACGTACCGGGCATTGTTCGTATTGCAAGTTGTCGGCCCGGATCTACCCGCCGCGGCCGCCCCGACGACGGAAAAATCCGACCCACCCAAACCAAACACCACGCCGGCGAAGGAGTAACCGAGGTTGCAATAGCCGGGGGGCAACGCCCCGCGGTGATGCACCCGCGACGCGTTGCGTCCCGGCTATTACAGTATATTTTGCATGGAAACCAGTTCCAAACATATTCACACTTGGCCTCGTCCATAGAGCACCTTCCCTCACTCGAGAATCTCGCACTCCAAAGACGCGTACACGTGGCGATATTTATCGACTTCGGCACGTGTCTTGACAAGGATGTCCTTGGGCACTCCTATTCCCCCGAGGCAGTGATAGGCCCGGGCTGCCCGCTGGGTCGGCCGCTCGTCGCTCTCTGAGACGATCACCAGCAGATCGACGCCGCTCTCTTCGTCCGGCTCGCCCCACGCCCGGGAACCGAACAGGATGATCTGTTCCGGTTGAAACTCCGCCACCAATCGGCGGACCATCTCGTCGAGTACGTCGGAGTCGAGGGTTTCCATAGTCAATTTTTTGCCGCGTAGAGTTCGGCGTATTCGAGTGCCCAGTTGTCGATCATTTCGGTAAACGAGGTCAGGTCGACCTCGGTGAGGCGCTGGTAGTGGGAGCGGTTGAAGAGTTCCTTGTTGCGGACGGTGGCCTTGGCGGCCAGATCGAGCACGTGATAGGAAGAGGCCGGGCGGATGACCATCTCCAGGCGGCTGAACAGGTTGCGGCGGCGGTCGCGTCGCACGTCGAGGTCGTCGCGGCTGACGGCCGCCCCCCAGCCGTCGTCGCCGACGATCGTCTCCAGCCGGAAGCCGGGAAAGTGATCGGCCAGTTGCTTCAAGCAGGTCTCGATCCGCTCGCAGAGCTGGAGCCGATACTGCGAGTGGAGCCGCTGAAGCTCCTTTTCAGTGATTGCTTTTTCCGCCTCGGCTCGTACCCGGACACTGCCCGCCCGCTGTCCCCGCTCGATCGCCTTTTCCAGTCGCTTGTGGAATTCCATGGCCGCTAATACTATTCACAGAAGATCCGTTTAGCCGCCGGGCTTGCCCGGCGCGTTGGTGGGTGTCAATACGCTCGAACGCAAACGCGCCGGGCAAGCCCGGCGGCTAAACGACATTCGTCATTCGTCATTCGTCATTGGTGGTTCGTCATTCGTGGCTTGTGCTTCATCCTGTTTCTGGTCGTTATCTTTGTCTTGTTTCTGCTGTAGGAAGAGCTGCGCCAGATCGCCGAAGGTCCGCATGGGTTCCTTGCCGGTTCTCATTTTCTCGGTGATGGGCGCGACGGGTTTGGGTCGCGATTTGGGTCGGTATTTTGGTTTGGGCGGTCCTTTGCGCTTGGGCGGACCCTTGGACTTATGCAGTTTCTCGGGTTTGTGGCGTCGCGACTCGCGTGGCCTGGCCCGTTGCTGCCCGCCGCCTTCGGAGGGAGCTTTGTCCCTGTCCGGCTTCGCGCCGTCGCGGCGCCTGCGGTGCGGCTGCTGCGTACCGGGTTGGACCATGGTCAGCGACACTCGCCGCCGCTCCTTGTCCACCTCCACTACCCACACCTTCACGATGTCGCCCACCGCAACCACCTCGTGTGGATCGCGGACGTACTTATCGGCCAACTGGCTGACATGGACCAGACCGCTGTCGTGCATCCCGATGTCGACGAAACATCCGAAGTCGACCACGTTGAGCACCGTACCAGTCAACTCCATCCCCGGCGTGAGGTCCTCCAGCTTGAGTACGCCCTGTTTGAACAGGGGGGGCGGCAGGTCTTCGCGCGGGTCGCGTCCCGGTCGGGCCAGTTGCGCAAGGATGTCGCCCAGCAGTAGCGTGCCGATCTCCAGCTCCTCGGCCAGCTCGTCGATGTTGACCCCGGCAACACGTTCGGCCAGCGCGGCCGCCGCCTCTTTCTCGGTCAGATCGGCCGCGGTGCACTGCAAGCTGGCTAGCACCCGAGTCGCCGCATCGTAGCTTTCCGGATGGATCCAGGTGGCATCCAGCGGATTATCGCCGCCGGTGATCTTCAAGAACCCGGCCGCCTGCACGAAGGTCGCCTCGCCCAGCCCGGGCACATCCCGAAGCTGCTCGCGGCTGCGCAGCGGACCGTGCTCTCGCCGGTATTCGTATACCCGCCGAGCGGTCAATTGGTTCAGCCCGGAAATGTACCGCAGCAGCGCAGGGCTGGCCGTGTTGGCATCGACGCCCACGTAGTTCACACACGACTCGACCACCTCGTCCAGCGAAGCCCGCAGGTGCTTGGCCTTCACATCGTGCTGGTACAGACCTACCCCAATGTTGGCCGCGTCGATCTTGACCAGTTCACTTAAGGGATCCTGTAAACGGCGTCCGATCGAGATTGCGCTGCGCAAACTGGCATCGTAATCGGGGAACTCCTCGCGGCCCAGGCGACTGGTGGAATAGACGCTGGCGCCCGCCTCGTTGACGATCACGTACACGACACCCCGGTCTTTCAGGTTGCTGGCGACCAGTTCTGCGAAGAAATCCTCGCTCGCCCGACAAGCGGTGCCGTTACCGATGGCCACCACCGAAAACTGGTGACGGTGGATCAGATCGATCACCCTCTGCTGTGCCTGTTTGCGGCGTTCCGGTTTGCCAACCAGGAAGATCACACCGTGCTCTAGGACGTTTCCGAACTGGTCCAGAGCCACTAGCTTGCAGCCGCTTCTGAAGGCCGGGTCCACGGCCAATACACGGCGGTCGCGAACCGGAGGCTGCAACAGCAGGTTGCGTAGATTCCGGGCAAATACGCTCACCCCGTGGGTCTCCGCCAGATCGGTCAACTCGCGGCGGATATCGCGCTCCAGCCCCGGCAGGATCAACCGGCCCAGCGCGTCCCGGGAGCAGCCCCGCAGATAATCGGCATGTGGATGCTCCGCCAACACGAGCATCTCGTCCAGCAGCCGGTACATCGCCTCCAGGTCGGACTCGATCTTTACCCGTAACACCTTTGCCCGTTCGCCCCGGTTGATAGCCAAGATGCGATGGGGCGGGATTTTCTTCAGTTCCTCGCTGTAGTCGAAGTAATCGCGGAAGGCCTTGATCTTCCTCTCTTCTACTTTCTTCTTCCTCAACTCCCTCCTGTTCAATCTACCCGGCCCTTGCTTGGCCCCGGGACCCTCATCCAAAACGCCCCGGGACTGCGGTCCCGGGGATGATCCTTCGGCCGGTTTGTCGGCAGTTTTTTCAGGTTTTTCGGCCTGACTCTTCTGCTCACCGCCGATCCGGTTGCAGACAAACCTGCCGGTGCGCCCGAGGATCTCGCGCAGCCGGCCGCGCAGATCGGCCCGCTCGCCGAACTGCTCGGCCAGGATGTGGCCGGCCCCCAGCAGTGCATCGGCGGCTGTGGGAACCTCGTGCTGAGGGTTGACGAATTCGGCGGCCCGGGCATCCAGGTCCGTACAGGCCAGACTGGCCTGGAGTATTTCGCGGGCCAGCGGCTCCAGTCCGCGCGAGCGGGCAAGCGTGGCCAGCGTCTGCTTCTTCGGCTTGTACGGCAGGTACAAATCCTCAAGCCGCTTGGTAGTGCCGGCGGCCCGGATCTGCTTGGCCAGCCCCTCGCCCAGTTTGCCCTGGGCCTCGATCGAGCGGAGGATCGTCTGCTTGCGACCGGCCAGCAGACGCATCTTTGAGAGCTGTGCCTGGATTTGCCGAACCTGCTCCTCGTCCAGGCCCCCGGTCTGGTCCTTCCGATACCGGGTGATGAACGGGACGGTGCCTCCCTCGTCGAGCAACTCGACCACCACCTGAACCTGGCGCACAGGGATGTTCAGGCCACGCGCCACGTGCCGCAGATCAATAGCCACCGTATCGGTCATAAACCGCATTTTCCCCAAAATACATCAAACCCGCAAGACGCCTGCAGCCGATACATGGGGATGAAACTAGGGTGGGCACATCCGAGCAAGGAATTTGTGCCATGAATGCAAGCCATCTGCGCGTTTATTGCGGCCCCAACGACGATTCGGCCATGGTCGATGTCGTTAGGAGCGAGAACCAGCGGGAAACGGTTACCGTGCCGTTGATGGATATCTTGCCCCTGTTAGCCGATGCTGTCCAATCTGAGCGGACCTGGTTGCGGGACTTTGAAGACGACGAGGCAACGATCTCGATGGATTTGTACGAAGTCCTCCTGGCCTACCAGCACTACCGCCGCCCATCCGCTTGACGCCGCGCAGCCGTTCTATACTGCCTGTTTCGCCTCTTCTGCCGATTCTTCAGCGTGCCGTGGCACCGTGGTAAGATTCTCGGGTGGTTTGCAATCGGCCTCGGCCAGTCTGCGGCGGTGACGGTGCCAGCAGTAGATGGCAGCAACCACCACCGTCACGACCACGACCACCGTCAGCAGGATCTCCACCCGGCGAATCAACCGGGTAATCGTGGTGCCGTACTTGTAGCTCAGCGAGAAGAACAGCCCGATCACGGTCGTGGCGCACAACAGATCGATCAACAGGAACCGACGGAACGGAACCCGCATGATTCCAGCCGACAGGTAGACCGGCGAGCGGAGCCCCACCAGGAATCGAGCCAGGAAGAAAACCTTCAGGCCGTGTTTTTCCAGCATCTGTTCGATTTGTGCCTCGCGCTGGGGTTTGACGAAGTGTGCCCACCAGGGGTGCTCGCGGACCACGCTGCGGCCGAAATGGTAGCCGATCCAGTACATCACGCAGTCACCAGCCAAAGCCCCAAACAGACACGACGCCAGCGCCAACCACGGGTGCAACTGGCCGTGGGAGCTGAGAATCCCCGCCGCGATGATTGGCACCTCCTCGGGGACCGGAAGCCCCGATCCGGTCAGGATCAGCACGACAATAATGGCCAGATAGGACCCGTGAGTCAACAATAGCTCGGTCATCGCGGCGGTCTTCTTAACAGAAACGGCGGTGGGAGCACGGCCGTCCTATGCGGGCAGGATGCCCACGCTCCAAGGACATCATTCTACTCGGACCGGCTGGTTGTGGTCTACGGGACTTACGGCAATAATGCAGATAGGAGGTGATATCTATGGGTAGGATTGCGGCGTCTGTTGCGTTGGCTAACCTGCTGGACCTGGAGAAGACGATCCGGTGCGACGCACTGGTGGATACGGGTGCCTCTCACATGACGCTTCCTACGGTGTGGAGAGAGCGACTCGGCGAGCTACAGGAGTTCGGTATCGTGGAGCTCGAAACTGCTACCCAGAAGACCGTCAAGGGAGTTGCATGCGGGCCGGTCCG
>JAUWHT010000376.1 GCA_030605745.1 Pirellulales bacterium
GTGCGAGTCGAAGCGAACGCCAAAACCCCCCGGCACAATCAGGCGGGTGATTTCACCCGGCGTGGGCCGGAAGTTTTTCTCCGGGTCCTCGGCATTGATCCGGCATTCGATGGCCGCCCCGTTTTGGGGAATGTCCTGCTGGCCGAATGGGAGCGGTTCGCCGGCTGCGACGCTGATCTGGGCCTTGATCAGGTCGATCCCGGTGACCAGCTCGGTGACCGGATGCTCGACCTGGATTCGGGCGTTCAGTTCGATGAAGTAGAAGTTGCCCTGGCGATCGACGATGAATTCGACCGTGCCGGCGTTAGTATAGTTGGCGGCGTGGACCAGGCGGACCGCCGCTTCGCACATCGCCGTTCGGGCGTGCTCGTCGAGTTGCGGTGCGGGGCTCTCCTCGATCAGTTTCTGGTGCCGCCGCTGCATCGTGCAGTCGCGTTCCCACAGATGCACCACATTGCCGTGAAGGTCGGCCAACACCTGTACTTCCACATGTCGCGGATGTTCGACGTATTTCTCGATATAGATATCGCCGTTGCCGAAGGCGGCCTGCGCCTCGGCTTGAGCCTGCTCGAGCGCGGCCTTTAGCGCCAGATCGTTCAGCGCCACGCGCATCCCCCGTCCCCCGCCGCCCGCGGAGGCCTTCACCAACACCGGAAAACCGATTTGGTGGGCCAGCGACACCGCCTCGGCCTCGGACTGCACCAGCCCGTCGCTGCCGGGTACGGTGGGAACGTCGGCTTCTCTAGCCAGCCGCCGGGCGGTGTTCTTGTCGCCCACCAGGGCCATCGCCTCGTGCGAGGGACCGATGAACTCGATGTTGCAGCTTCGGCAGACGTCGGCAAAATGGGCGTTCTCGGCCAGAAAACCGTAGCCCGGATGAATCGCCTGCACGTTGCCGATCTCCGCTGCGCTGATTACCCGATCGATCTTCAGATAGCTGTCGGCTGCCTTGGCCGGTCCGATGCAATACGCTTCGTCGGCCAGAGAGAGATAGACGGCCCCGCGGTCTGCCTCGCTGAAGATGGCCACCGTCTCGATGCCCAACTCGCGGCAGGCACGCAATATCCGCAGGGCGATCTCGCCCCGATTGGCAACCAGAATGCGCTTGAACATCGACGATCACTCCCGCGTATCGACTTTGAACACGGGCTGCCCAAACTCGACCGGTTCGCCGTTCTCAACCAGCACCGCTACGATCTTGCCCGAGACCTCGGCCGGAATCTGGTTGAACACCTTCATCGCCTCGACGATACACACGGTCGTATCCGGCCCCACGTGATCGCCGACCTTCACGCACGGGGGCGAGTCGGGGTCGGGTGCCGCGTAGAAGGTGCCGACCATCGGGCTGCGGATTATCGCGATCTGCTCAGCCTCAGTCCCCGATTCGGCTTTCGCCGCCGGAGCCAAAGCAGCAGCCGGGGCAGAAACCGCCGGCGCCGTCTCCGGCTTACTGCCAACCGGCTGGCCGCTGCGCCGGAGTTGAACCCGCGCCTCGCCTTGCCGCAAGTCGATCTCGCTGAGATCGTGTTCTTTCATCAGTTCGACCAGGCGCCGAATCTTACGCACATCAAAAATGTCCTGGCTGGACGAAGAACCGGCCATGCCGAGTCTCCCATGTTAGCTTCAGCGGTTTGCAGTGACGTTGATCGATTTTTCTCTTGTTTAGCCGGCGTGCTTGCACGCCGTGTAAAGCAACGAAACGTCATCCGGCACGACTACGCGGCGTGCAAGCACGCCGGCTAAACATGACATTTCAAGATCGACTCTTCCAATCGTCTGGCCATGCTGGTCAGGACCTCATTACCGTCTCGAGTGACCAGCACGTCGTCTTCAATCCGCACTCCACCCCAACCCCGCAGATAGATTCCCGGCTCGACGGTCACCACCATACCCGGTTTGAGCACCGTCTGGCTGTTGGCGGCCAGCCGGGGCGCCTCGTGGACTTCAAGCCCCAAACCGTGTCCCAGGCCGTGTCCGAAACAGCGCCCGAAGCCGGCTTTGGCAATGGTTTCCCGCGCAATCGCGTCCACATCATGCGCCGCAACCCCGGGCCGAATGGCGGCAATTGCCCGGGCTTGGGCATCCTGCACTACCCGATAGATACGCTTAACTTTCGGTAAGATTTTACCGGTCACCAGAACCCGCGTCAAGTCGCTATTGTAAAGCCCATCATTGGCGCCCCAATCGACCAGCACGAAATCACCCTCGCCGATCCGCCTGTCGGTCGGCACCGCATGGGGCAGTGCAGAGCGGGACCCTACGGCCACGATCGACGCAAAACTGCCTTCTTTGGCCCCGAACAGCCGCATCTGGTACTCTAGTTCGTCGGCCACCTGCTTCTCGGTCTTCTCCGGCCGCAGAGTCGCCTTCAGTACAGCAAACGCCTTCTCCGCTAATCGCACCGCCTGGCGAAGCCGGGTAACTTCATCCCTGTCCTTGATCTGCCGTAGCTGCTCGACCAAACCCGAGGTGGGTACAATCTCCAGCTTAGGTAGCTTCCCGGCTATCTGGTCCCGAAGCGCGACACTCATCGAGTCGGCCTCGATTGCCAGCCGGCCGATCCTGGCCGACCTGAGAGCCTTGGCAACCACCTCGACCATCTCCGTGCCCGGGCGGCGAATGTGCAAATCTACACCCGGGCACTCCTCCCCAAGTTGGGTGGTATAGCGGGGGTCGCTCAGCACTACCTCGCCATCGTGTCGCAGAAGCAGGTAGCTGTCCTCGCCGGTAAAGCCGGTCAAGTAGGTAACGTTGGTGAAGTTGGTGACCAATAAGACCTCGGTCCCGGCCTTCTTCACCAAGCGGCGAAGCTTGTCACGTCGTACCTGATGGCGGTCCATTTAGCGGCTCCGCTAAGATCAGAAACCTGTAATAGAACAAGGACAGTGCCCGATTGCAAGGTGCGCGCAGGTTGTTTAGCCGCCGGGCTTGCCCGGCGCGCGGGTATCCGATTATCATGAAAGTGTGAACACCGGTGATATCGAGAAACTGGCCGCGAGCCTCCTGTCGGGC
>JAUWHT010000415.1 GCA_030605745.1 Pirellulales bacterium
GGTGTCGGCCCAGGGGATGGGCGGCCGCTGTTACCCGCAGGCGGGAAACCAGTTTGACCATTACGCAATCGAGTACACCTTCGCCGACGGCACGAAGCTGTTCACCTTCACCCGCTTCATGAACGGGTGCTGGAACACGTATGCCGACTACGCCCACGGTTCTAAGGGGTCGGCCGTGATCATGGCGAACCTGGGCGCGCCAAAGCCGCGGATCTACAAGAGCCACAACATGGTCAAGGATCAGATCGTCTGGGCCTATGGGAAGCCGGACTGCAACCCCTACAACACCGAGTGGCAGGTGCTCTTGGACGCCATCCGGCAGGACAAGCCGCACAACGAGGCCCGGCGGGCCGGCGAAGCGAGCGTGGCCGCGCTCATGGGCCGCACGGCGACCTACACCGGCCAGTGCGTCACCTGGGATCAGGCGATGAACTCGAACTTCCAGTTCGTCGAGGACATCGACAACATGACCTTCGAGACGCCCGCCCCGATTCACGAGGGCCCGGACGGCATCTACCCGTGCGCCATGCCCGGTGTGACCAAGGCGTGGTGAGAACGGATGAGCAAAATTGAAATCGGCTTGAACCTGGTGTTCGTCGGTCATGCGGAAAAGCCGTTCCGCGAGGGGATCGAGCTGGCCGCCCGGTTCGGATACAAGTACGTCGAGCCTTGCGTGGCCACCGGGTATGATCTGCTGGCCCTGGGCGGGTATTACCACATGCTGTCGATGCTGGATGACCCGCTGGAAGTCAAGGAGCAGCTCGACGCGCTGGGACTGAAACCTTCGGCCATTAGCGCCCATTGCACGTTGATGCGTCCCGAAGTGGCCGTTCCGTATTTGACCCAGGCTATCCGTTATGCCGGCGACCTCGGCGCCCCGGTGGTCAACACCGACGAGGGCCCTAAACCGGAGTGGATGTCGGATGATGAGGCGTTCGATATAATGCGGTACACGATCTGCCAGGTAATGAAGACGGCCGAACGGTACGGCATCAAAGTGGGCCTGGAATCGCACCAGCAATATACCGTCCGCCGCGACACCTTCCTGCGGCTGCTGGAACTCTCCGACAGCCCGTGCTGGATGGTCAACTGGGACACGGGCAACTACTACCTGGGCGGGAACGACGACCCGTACGAAACGCTCGAACTGGTGGCCGACCGGGTGTGCCACATGCACGCCAAGGACATCAGTATCCAGCAGAGCGACGCGGAGCGGGGCGAAGTGACCGGCACGCCGGTTGGCTGCGCCTGCGGCGAAGGCGTGATCGACTGGCCGCGAGTGATCGAAATCGTCAACCGCCACAATCGCCAGTGCGTGCTCTGCGTCGAATGCGGCGAGATCGACCAGGCCGAGCGGAGCATTAAGTATTTGCAAGGGATTGTGTAGAAGTAGGTGGTAGGCGGTAGGTGGATGTGTAGCAGTCGGGCTTGCCCGACGTTGCCGCAGAACTGCCGGTTGCAAAGACAACTGTTCACAAATCCATAACAGCGAAAACCCAATGAATGCAAAGCTAAGCAAAAACAAACTCCTGTGTACCACCGTGCTGGTGTGCACGATCTTCTTCACTGGCACGCTCCCGCTGTGCGGGCAAGACCCGTTGCAAATCACTGCCGACAAGTCCGGTGTGTCGGTCCGGGCGGGCGATTTGCCTGTGTTGAGATACCAACTTCTTCAGCGGCCGATGAAGCCGTACGTCGAGCAGTTATTCTCGCCCGATGGAGTAAACGTACTGCGCGACTCGCCGGCCGACCATAAGCATCACCATGGGCTGATGTTTGCCGTTGCGGTCGACGGGCTGTCGTTCTGGCAAGAGCACGACCGTTACGGCGTCCAGCGGAACCGGTCGCTCGACAACGTGAAAACGTTTACTCGCAACGGTCTGTCCTGGGCTGCCTTTACACAGCAGCTTGATTGGATCAATCACAACGCCGAAAAGATGCTGCAAGAACAGCGTACGATTGAAGTGTGTCGGGTAAAAGAGCCGGGAGTATCGTTGCTCGTGTGGCGGACACGGCTTGAGCCGCCGCCGGGAAAGGAGTCCGTCACGTTGACCGGCTCGCACTACTACGGGCTTGGGATGCGGTTTGTACAATCGATGGACAAGGTCGGCCGGTTCTTCAACGCGGACGGAAAAGATGGCCAGATTGTGAAAGGTAGCGAGCAGCGACTGGTCCGATCGAGATGGTGTGCGTACACCGCACCCGCCGACGGCAAGCCGGTTACCGTTGCGATATTCGACCATCCGAAAAATCCACGGCACCCGGCCGTCATGTTCACTATGCCCAAGCGGTTCGCGTACCTCTCGGCAACGCTCAACCTATGGAAGGAGCCGTTTGTGCTGAAAGCCGGCCAGACGTTGAAGTTGCAATATGCTGTAGTGCTGTGCGACGGTCGAGTTGAGGCCGCCCAAATCGATCAACTCTATCGGCGGTGGATCATGCTGTAGGGGGTGCCCAACAGGGCCGCAAATTGCTATCATTGGTGGTTCGGTATCAACCAGTGCTCGAACCCTCCGGACCGACCATGAGCAAGTTCCGCACCGAGCGCGACTCGATGGGCGAGGTTCGCTTGCCGGCTAAGGCGTATTTCGGGGCACAAACTCAGCGCGCCGTGGAGAACTTCCCCATTTCCGGCCGCACCCTGCCGACCGAGATGATCCATGCCCTGGGGCTGGTCAAGTGGGCGGCCGCGGTGGCCAACCGCGATTTGGGGAGGCTAACAGGCTCGGGCAAGAACCCGTTGAGCGACAAGCAGGTCGAGGCCCTGCTCGCGGCCTGTCGCGAGGTGGCCGGCGGTAAGTTCGACGACCAGTTTCCCGTCGATGTCTTCCAGACCGGATCCGGGACCTCCAGCAACATGAACGCCAGCGAGGTGATCGCCAACCGGGCGATCGAGCTTAGCGGCGGCGACCGCTTCAGCCCCGAAAAACCGATCCACCCGAACGACCACGTCAACCTGGGCCAGAGCAGCAACGACGTGTTTCCCACCGTGATCCACGTGGCCGCGGCAGTGGCTATCCGCGAGCGATTGCTTCCGGCGCTGAGCCAGTGCGGCAAGGTGCTCTCGGAGAAGGCGGCCCAGTGGAAGGATGTGCTCAAGATCGGCCGCACGCACCTGGCCGACGCCACGCCGATGATGCTTGGGCAGGAGATCGGCGGGCTGGCCCGGCAGTTAGAGCGGTCGGCGGATCGGGCGCAGATCGCCGTGGATGCGCTGCTGGAGCTGCCCATCGGCGGGACGGCCGTCGGCAGCGGCATCAACACGCACGCCGAGTTCGGCCGCCGGGTATGCGAGGTATTAACCAAGGAAACCGGCATCCCTTCCATCGAGGCCGTCGACCATTTCGAGGCCAACGCGGCGCGCGACGGGCTGGTCGAGTGCCACGGACAGTTGCGCTCGATCGCCACCGTGCTGTTCAGCGTGGCCAACAACATCCGCTGGCTGGGCAGCGGGCCGCGCTGCGGGTTCTACGAAATAAAACTCCCCGACCGGCAGCCAGGCAGCTCGATCATGCCCGGCAAGGTCAATCCCGTTATGTGCGAAAGCCTGATGCAGGCCGCCGCCCGGGTGCTGGGCAACGACCAGACGATCGCCGTATGCGGTGCCGCCGGCGGGCAGTTTCAGTTGAACACCATGATGCCGGTGATGGCCGACGTGACACTGGAAAGCATACGACTGCTCTCGGCTGCCACGGAAGCCTTCACAAAGTTCTGTCTGCAGGACATGGAGCCCAATACCAAGGTCTGCAAAGCAGCGGTGGAGAAGAGCCTGGCGCTGGCCACGGGCCTTAGCCCGTTTATCGGCTACGAGCAGGCCGCCGCCTTGACCAAGGAGGCCCTCCAGACCGGCAAGACTATCCGCGAGCTGTGCCGCGAGAAAAAGGTCCTTCCCGAGGACCAACTCGACAAGGCCCTGGACCCCCGGCGGATGACCCGGCCGGAGGAGTAGGGACATTGCAAATTGGCAGACGTAGGGTGGGTGCTTGCACCCACGCGAATTCGTGGTCCTTTAGGCGCGTGGGTGCAAGCACCCACCCTACACCTCTGCGTGGGAACCCAACGAATTATTCGCTCATCAACTTGTCGAATGCTTCCACGGTGACGGCGGGCGAGGTGGAAAAAGCGATTCCGGTCAGATTGGTCAGAGCGACGGACGCCTTCATCGCCTGCTGCGTGTCCGGGAAGTCGACGATCAGCACCAGGTCGTTCGGCCCGAGCGTGGCGTACATCGACTGGACTTTGCCGTCGAACTTCTCGATCGACTCGATCGCTTGCTTGGTGCGTTGGGCGCTCATACCCTTTAGCGACTCGTGGCAATAGCTGCCGACCATCAAAAACGTAGCCATGATCCAATCTCCTTTGGGGAATGGTGATAGTTGTCCGGCGCGGATCGGCTCGCCGGTTTCCGGTATTCTCGGGCTGCGGCAGCCGGATTGTCAAGGCCTTCATATCAGTTGCCACTCGCCCGTGCTGACCACGTAGATCCCCAGCAGCAGGTTGGTGACTGCATGGGCGGCGATGCAGTCCCAGATGTTGCGGGTTCTCAGCATCAGCCAGGTGACCATCGAGAACCAGACGGCGGCGGCCAGCAGCTCGGCCGGGTGCATGGCCATCGGCACCACCGTGCCCAGCACGATGGCCAACGTGTTCACTTTCCCGAACGGCACCTTCCACCAGTCCGGCTCGACCACAAACCGCATGAGAAAACCGCGCAGAAAAAACTCCTCAATCACCGGCACCACCGCCACCAGCCCCAGGAACCGCACTGCCAGAAAGCACCAAGCACACGCCGGCTGGGCCGCAAGCTGCTCGAACGGATCAAACTCGCTGCGGACACCGGAGCCGATGATCCAGCCCAGGCCGACCTGTTCAAACAGTGGCTGCAGCAGCTTGTGCTCCAGGTCCAGCTTGCACAGCCCGACCCAAACGAAGATACCCACCACGCCGACCACCACCGCCAGCGGACCGACCCGAAACGGAAACTCTCGATAACCGGGCAGCACAAACAAAATCGCCGCCACCGTCAGCGCGATCTTCACCGTGTAGAGAAACGGATAGTGGGCGTACGGGATGGCCAGCCCGATCGCCGCACCACCGGGCGTCTCGGGCGCAGGCTCCAGCGTGCCGACGAGCATGAACACAACCAGCGGCAGTAGGAACGTCACCCAGCGGTGTCTTTCCAGCAGCGCCCGGCGCCACAGCCGTGTTGTTCGGGCAGTTTTCAATCTACGATTCCTTGTGGATCGTACCACCGGCGTCTCGGCGGCTGTCCATGGGGGCGTCTCGGCGGCTGTCCATGGGGGCGTCTCGCCCCCAGTCAGGCGAGGGCAGGATGCCCTCACGACAGCCGGCGGGACGCCGGCGTTACACAGTCATTGTACCGCTGGCATCTCGCCAGCTGTCGTGTCGGCATCTTGCCGACACACCCTGCCACACCACACCCACTCCCAATCGCGCAGATTTGCTTTCTTCGGATTATCCAACACATACTCCACAATCCACTGAAACTCATCTTCGTCGCGAATCAGATGGTCGTAATACTCCCTTTCCCAGAAGCTCCCCTTGCGGTCGAGGACACTGTTTGCGGCCTTGGCGGTAAACGATTTCCAGGAGTGCAGGATTGCCGCCAACTCGTGGCCGGGAAGCGGTCTGAAGACCACGTGAACATGGTTGGGCATTATGCACCAGGCAAACAGCCGGTAGCGTTGCTGGTCGAAATGACGCAATGCGTTGGCTATCACTGACGCAATTTCTGGCCGAGCCAGGTAGCACTGCCCGCTGCCGGCATCCAGATACGCGTCGATCCGCTCCGAGAACAGTCGTGCTAATCGCTTCCTTTCCGCACTGGAAAGCTCCTGTCGCTTCGCCCTGTCGAGTATCTGCTGGCGCTTCACGCGATACTCTTCAACCACTGAGCGCAGCAGCGAATCGGCCAGCCGAAAGGTGACGAAATACACACCGCCCTCGGTTTCCCAATGCGGCAGACGACCACGATCGCGGATGGTGACGTGCCCATAGCGGGGCCGAGACACTCCTGCGCGAAGCCTTGATGGTACCGCCGGCGTCTCGCCGGCTGTCCGTGGGGGCGTCTCGCCCCCAGTCCGGCGAGGGCAGGATGCCCTCACTACAGCCGGCGAGACGCCGGCGTTACACAAATCGTCCTTGCCATAGATTTCGGCGGTCATGGAAACATTCCCCATTCGGTTAGACAGCTCTAGCCTACCGCTTCCCGGCATCGTACCGCCGGCGTCCCGCCGGCTGTCTATGGGGGCGTCTCGCCCCTATTCAAGTGAGGGCAGGATGCCCTCAGTACAGCCGGCGAGACGCCGGCATTACTTGGCGCGGCCTTCGGCCGCAACCAAAGCCGTCAAGGGTTCAGGGTTCAGGATTTTCGTGTGAAATCGGATACGGTTGGAAGCAAAGTCCTGAACCCTGAACCCTAAAACCAGTACGAGCAAAAGTTTGCCAGGGAAAC
>JAUWHT010000258.1 GCA_030605745.1 Pirellulales bacterium
CGGGGCTGGCCAACTCCAGCATCTCGGCAACCAACTCGGCGCCGGTGTCAGGCTGGACGAACCGGCCGCGCTGTTGCAGCCGATGCCAGCCGCCGATGCGTCAGTAAGTCGCGGTAGCTCGTTAGAAATGAGCATCAGGCGAGTCGGCAATTTGACTGTAACCGGCTCCAGGTTTTTTCTGTCGATGGTCAGCGCATCTTCACCAGAAATGCTGAGCAATCGTTCGATGACGATAGCCCGGTCACTGCGGCCGGATAGGCGCGCGTCGGGGATCACGGCCACAGACTTGCCGATCAACGGCCAGAGTCCGAAATTGGTGCCGAGCATGGCCAGCGTAGGCGCGGCAACGTTTTCGGGTCCGATCATGGCCCGCACAATTCTGGCGATAACGCCCTTGCCGGCGCGCTTCGGACCGACCAGAAAGAGTATCTTCTGCTGCGATGCGTCGGCAGTCAGCAAGTAGCCGAACCACTCTTGCAGCGTGTCGATATTCTGTGGATCATCCGGCCACAGTTCCGCAAGAAACTGCAACCACTTGTCCGGCCGCGGTGCGTCCATTGTCACGTCGTAGTCAAGCGCTGCGAGAGAAAACAGTTTCGGCGTCAAAGGTACACAGTAGGACTCGCCGGCCAGTGTAGACAGCAAGTGGAAAATGCCGTTCTTGGCAACCAGCACTTCGGTAGCCGGCCACGGCTTCACGTCCGCCAGCCACGCCGGCGCGTCTGTCTCGTATGGCAACATTGCCTGCGCTCTGAGTTGATCCACCACGTTGGCAACAACCGAATTAGTCAGCCGCATGGTGTGCCGGTTCAAGTGCTGGATCAACTCACCACGCACCTGGTCGGCATGCTTGTGCCGGTAGGCACCGCGAAACCACCAGTAAAAAGCGCCCCGCCAGAACCGCAGCCTCGGCATTCCGTCCTCAGTGTTCGCGGCCAGCAATGCAGCCGCTTCAGTTGCCGGATCCAACAGTGTAGCCGGCATTTTCATGGTGTCGGGATCCGGCGGCTGCGGCTCTTCGGCTTTGTTCAATAATTGCCAAAGCGCCGCCGCGTCGTGCGCGACAAGGTAGTCATCGAGTCCAACTTTCTTGCCGTCCGGCCCCGGTGGTAGCCGTACCACGCGCACCGTGGCGCCGTGGTTAGCAAGCACCGCGCCAAGTAGGTTTTCGTTTTCGCGGACATTGCCGTTGTCTGCGGCGTCGCTGTCGAACACGACAAACACGCGGCGCCCCTTCCATGCGATGCGCGCCAGATCGGCTATCAGCGCTGACGATTTCCTATTATGCCAGCAGTCGACGCCACACAAACCGACGCACAAGAAACCATCCTGGACAGCTTTGAGACTTTTTTTCTCGCCTTCGGTTATCAGCAGCACGCGCTCGGCATCGGCCATGTCGCCGTTGACGCTCTGCGGTACGTAGGCGCGGACTGCGGCGCCTGTTGGACTCAGGTATTTGGCTTTCTTGCCGTTACCGTTGGTCGGCGCGTTGTCAGGTTTCACGCGATACAAAACCACGGCGCCGGTTTCGTCGTGAAACGGAAACACCATCGCCGCACCGTTCTTGCGAGAATACGCTTTTCGGTTCAACAGTGCGGCCAACTTTGTGTGGTTGCTTTCGCTGAATATCCCGGCTGCGGCGATGGTATCGTCCGCAAGTCCGCTGCGCTTCAGATCTTCTAAATGGTGAGGTAAGAGCATAGTTTGCCTCTCAGAAAGGCACATCGTCGGCCAAACTCTCGGCCTCGGTTTTCAAGTCATCCGGAGAGGGCGCAAGGGGCGCCTTGACACGGATGCATGCCACCTGTTGGCCGCGAAACGCCGTTGTTGTGGCGAACAACACGATGTACTTGCCGTGCCAATTCTCGGTTTCCTCGCCATAGGCGGCCTCAATAGTTCCGGCGTTTGTTTTATTCAAAATCAGGCTTTTTTGCTTATCAATGAAAAATAACGCCGGTTTTTCATCGCCTGTTTGCTCCATTTGTTCGAGTTGAACAAAGTCCATGGCGACGCGAATATCGCGCCCTTGCGGCAAGTCGGCCGCCCGAAGGTACTTACTTGGAAACGCGCTCGAGATTCTCATAATTAACTCCATCCTTTAGGGTTTGATTATCGCCGACCACCACGGCCGGCGCATTTTCTAAAAGTATTGGGTGACCGCCGGGTCCTGTTGCCTTCGTCGCCTGCTCAGTTTTGGCGTCGCCACCGCCGCCCGCTGATTCTCGAAAACGGCCAAGTCCGCCGGGGAGATCCGAAACCGCGGCCTGCCCACGCCGGCCTGAGTGGAAACGTCGATCGCTCGCAGTTCGCCCCGGCGAATCCAACCGATGACCTTCTCGGCTTTGACGCCGTATCGTCGGGCGACGGTCGGCGGGGTCATCATCGGCACGGGCGCGGTGCGGATCACGAGGAGCCCTCCCTCTTGTTCTGTTGCCGTTCCACAAGGGCTTTGATTACGGCTTCCGGATTGTAACGGACTACTTTCGGAGTTAAGCGCACGACGGGAATGTGGCCTTCGTGTGCCCACCCCTTCACGGTCTGCGGCTTCACGCGCAGCCGTTCGGCAATCTCCTCGGCAGTTTCGAGATCAACCATATCCAGTCACCCTCGCGTCGGAAAAATTTCTTCCTCCCTCTTATCCCGGGGTTATGCGCAAAGGCTAGTGCATATCGTCTGCATAATAAGGCCTCGTAAGGACTTACGGCGTGCATACTGAAGAGCGTATGCAGAGAAGAATGCGGCAAAATTCCACGACGGGCAGCCCTACCCGTCCCAGCCGTCGGCTTCGATTTCCAACCGCTTTTGCCGCTGGTGTAGTGCCCGGTGGTCGGTCCGTGCCCCCAGGTCAATCTTTGCCGGGTCCATCACCACGGGCGGGTCGATTTTTTTGGGTAGGAACGCGGTAGGGACCGCCCTTGCGGGCGGCCCCCCGCACAGATCCGTACGTGAGGAACTACCTCATACGGCTCCTCCCTTGGGTATCACGGTCAAGATGACACCATCTCTACCAGCCGTAGCCACTCGCGTTAATGCC
>JAUWHT010000225.1 GCA_030605745.1 Pirellulales bacterium
TCGGATGTCGGGCTGCAGGTGCCGATCAATAATTCCAGCCACCCCGGCCCGTTCCAACAGCGGGACAGTCAGCGCGAGATTTCCGGCATTGCATCCCCATGCCGCTTTCGTATTTTCCAGCCATCGAAGCCTCATGCGGCCAATTATGCCGTAAAAGGCTCCATAGCGCAAGCTTACCTATTTTAACATTTATTGGATTTTCAACCTTTTTTTCGCCCCGGCCGCCCAGTTCCCAACCACCATCGTCTTAGCAGAAAAAACAACCTGCGGAAAATCGGGCAAGCCCAGCGGCTAAACTTAATCTATCATACTCGAAAGCATTGATCTATAGCCGACGCCCGCCGTATCTCTCGACAAACGCCCGGTAGTCGTCCGGGGTGTCAATGCCGAAGGTCGGCTCGTCGACAACCCCGACCAGGATGGGGTAACCAGCCTCCAGAACCCGCAGTTGTTCGAGCCCTTCGATCTTCTCCAGTTCAGACTGCGGCATTTGGGCAAGCTGCAAGAGAAACTCGCGCCGATAAGCGTACAGGCCGACGTGCTGATAGAAATAGGGCGGCTGGTGCGACAACAGTGCGTCATCCCACTGCCGGGCGTGCGGGATCGGGCTGCGGCTGAAATACAGCGCCCGGCCGCGGTGGTCGAACACCACCTTCACGCACGCCGGGTCTTCAAGCTGCCGCCGGCTGCGGATCGGCACCGCGAGGGTCGACATCACCGCGCCGGGATCCTCCTCCAGGAGTTCGATAGCCAGATCGATCGACCGGCCGGACAACTCTGGCTCATCGCCCTGGACGTTGACGATAATATCAACGTCGTCGAGCCGCCGGGCAAGCTGAGCCACGCGATCGGTCCCGCTGGCCGCATTTGGATCGGTCATTTCGGCCCGGCCGCCGAAGGACCGGACCTCGTCGAGGATATCCGGATGATCGGTAGCCACGCAGATCCCCGCCGGCCGCCGGGCCTGCCCAGCCGCTTCATAAGTGTGCTGGATCAGCGACTTGCCCGTGCTCTTAAGCAGCAGTTTCCGCGGCAGCCGGGTCGAGGCGAGCCGGGCAGGAATGATAATATGACTTGTGCAGCGAAACTGGCTATCCACTCCCCAACCCTTCCCAATTCATCCTCGATCATTCATACTTCAGCATGGATGTACACAAGCGCCCGTAGCTCAATTGGTTAGAGCGCCGGACTCATAATCCGTAGGTTGCAGGTTCGAGTCCTGCCGGGCGTACTTTCCGTATTCTCTATGGCAAATCCTACCAGTTCAGACCGGACTGCCGGCCGCGGGTGGACTTGTCCAGCCCGCCTTTGAGCGGCTTGTCGGGCTTCTTGTGTTTGGCTGTTCTGGCGGGCGGCGGTTCGATCTGTTCGTCTTTTCCGGCCGGTTCCGGTTCGCCTGCCGTGTGTTTCATCGAGAGGCTTATCCGCTGCGCTTCGGAATCCACCGATAGGATGAGGACTTCGACCTTGTCGCCCTGGTGGACCACGTCACTAGTTTGCCGCACGGGACGATGCGAGAGTTCGGAGATGTGGACCAGCCCTTCGATGCTCGGCTCCAACTCGACAAACGCGCCGAACTTCATCAGCGAGGTGACCGTTCCTTGGACCAGGCTGTTGACCGGGTACTTGGCAGCCGCGGTCTCCCAGGGGTTTTCCAGCATGTCGCGATAGCCGAAGCTGATCTTGCCGGCGGCACGGTCGATCTTTTCGATCTTCACTTTAATCCTTTGGCCTTCGGCCAGCACGTCGCTGGGGTGGTTGATCCGTCCCCAGGCGAGTTGGCTGACGTGCAACAGTCCGTCGATCCCGCCGATATCGACGAATGCCCCGAAATTGACCAGTCTGCGGACCACGCCTTCGTGTACTTGGTCCGGCTGGAGCGAGGCGAGGAGTTTTTCTCTGGCTTCTTCTTTTTCGCGCTCCAGTACAGCACGGCGGCTGAGCACCAGGTTGCGTCGCTCGGGGTTGGTTTCGGTAACCAGGCAGGTGAACTTCTGGTCGACGAACTCGGCCAGGTTTTCTACCCGGTACAGCGAGACCTGGCTTATTGGTATGAAGCCCCGCAGATGGTTCACCTCGCACTCCAGTCCGCCGGCGTTGTGGCCTGTGATACGGGCTTCGACCAGCATTCCCTCGCTCAGGTCGGCCCAGTCGTCGACCTCCACGGCAGCGTCGGGGATCGACAAGTCGTACAGTCCGTCGTCGGGATTGAATCGCCGGACGATCACTTCCAGCGTGGTTCCCGGTTCGGGCGGTTCGGCAAATTGCTTCAGCGAGACGCAACCTTGCTCGCGGCCGCCCAGTTCGACGAACACGTCGTCGCGGTGCACCGCCACTACCCGGCCTGTGTGCTGCGATTCGGGCTCCAACTGTGGCTGAGCGGTGAGTGAATCGCCGCCGGTCATCAGTTCGTCCAGTGGGGTGTCGCCCAAGGCCTCGTTGAGTTCTTGCTCCAGGTCGGGTGGCAGCTCGTCGCGGATACTCGGCGGTGGGAAGGTCCCAGCCGGGATCGGTTCGGCCGGCGGTTCGGGTTCGCCGAGCGATTTTCCTCCTCCGCCGGCTTCCGCTTTTTTGACTCCTGCTTCCTGCTCGGCGTCGGGTTCCGGCAGGGGGATCCAATCGCGGGGTTGCTTGGCCTGGTAGGCCGCCGGGTCCCGCTGCGAGCCGATCAAGATGCGACGCCGAGGAGGCTTTGAGTTCGGATCGGACTGGTCGCCAGTTGGTTGGGCCATGTTCTCGGCCGGTTCGCTCGGGTCGCTGTCGCTCAACCGATGTCCCCTTTTTGGAGCGCGGGCATCTTGCCCGCATAGTGCGGCCGGGACGGCCACACTCCATACAATCTTAACCAGCCCACAACCAGTCTGACACCCCCCTCTTTCGGGGCGAGAGGGTCTGTGGAACCGTTGGACAAATGGCCAATTGTTGGGCACAATACAGTAATGATGTTCCAATTCCTTTGTCCGCAAGGGCACCTGCTCGAAGGCGAGGAGTCGCAGGCGGGCCGGCGGTTTAAGTGCCCACACTGTGCGACGGAGTTCGTGATTCCACAGCCGGCGTCACTTCCTGGCGTCGATACCGGCGAAGTCTCCACTGGTGGCACGGCACCAACAGAGGAGGCGCCACAGTTCGATCTGACCGGCACCGGCCAGCAGAGCATTGTGCACATTTCCTGCCCGAACGGCCATGTCCTGGGAACCCCCCGCGAAATGCTGGGCCAGGACGCGATGTGCCCGTTCTGCAAGGTCCAGTTCCGCTTGCGACTGGAAGACAGCCGGGAGTACCGCCGGCAACAGGCCGAGGAGCGAGCCCGGCGTGAGCAGAAGATCGCCAAGGCCTGGATGCAGTGGTCCATTGTCGCGGCAGTTGTTGTCGTGCTCGGCGTGATCCTGCTGCTGGCGGTTGCATTTTCGGGGTAACTACTTTTACCACTAACTGTTCCTTCATTACAAGGAGTCACACTGATGTTCGTAAGGAGTTCTATGTCTTGGACGTTGATAATCCTATGGCTGAGTTGTCTGTTGGGAAACCAGGCAAGGGCCGATAATCCTTGGGTCGTCTTCGAAGGCAAGGACGGCCCGGGCGGGGGCAGACATATCGTTTTCGTCACCGGCGACGAGGAGTACCGCTCGGAAGACTCGATGCCGCAGCTTGCAAAGATCCTGGCCGTGCACCACGGTTTCAAGTGCACGGTGCTGTTTGCCGTCAATAAGGAAACCGGCCAGATCGATCCCCTGACGGTCGACAACATCCCCGGTCTGGAAGCCCTCGGAACGGCCGACATGATGGTGCTTTTCCTCCGTTTCCGTGAACTGCCCGATGAGCAGATGAAACAGATTGTCGACTACACCGACTCCGGCAGGCCGATCATGGGATTGAGAACGTCAACGCATGCATTTTATTACAGGAAACACAAAGACAGTCCATACGCCAAATACAGTTTCCGAGACAACCGGTTCAAAGGCGGCTACGGACGTCAAGTCTTGGGCGAGACCTGGATCAACCACTACGGACATCACCAGAAAGAAAGCACACGTGGACTCGTCGCTCAGGGTATGAAAAATCATCCTATTGTCAAAGGTGTTGAAGATATCTGGGGGGAATCCGACGTCTACGGCATCACAACCCTAAGCGGCGACAGCAAGCCGCTGATCATGGGACAAGTCCTCGCGGGGATGGATCCGAAAGACGAACCCAACCCAGACAAGAAGCTCGTGCCCGTGGCTTGGCTAAAAACCTATACGGGCACACAAGGAAAACCTTCTCGCGTTTTCGCCGCCACCATGGGCCACGCGTTCGATTTGAACAGTGAAGGATTCCGCCGGCTGCTGGTCAACGGCTGCTACTGGTGCATGGGCATGGAAGACAAGATCCCGACCAAGAGCAAGGTCGATTTCGTCGGCCGGTACGATCCCAACAGGATCGGGTACGGCGGGTACAAGAAAGGGCTCAAGCCCGCCGATCACAAGCTCTGAGCAGTCCCCATCAACACGGAACCGGCTGTTGACCAGCAGTAGCCGGGACGCAACGCGTCGCGGGGACCGCTTGACAATAGCCGGGACTGGGCACGTCGCGGGGACCCGCCCACGGGACGTTGTCCCCCGGCTATTGATGATGGTAGATGCCAATTGCAAAGTTGACCCCGAAAGGGTATCGTGGTAAGATTGAATGGACGGACGAGTCCGTCCACGGTTTGCTATGTTGACCCAATTTAGCCGCCGGGCTTGCCCGCGCGTTGTTTGACGGCCAATTCACTCCGGGACTCACGCGCCGGGCAAGCCCGGCGGCTAAACGATCCGCCCGCACCAAACTCACCATGACCGGTCGAAATGAAACTGCCTCCGAGAGCCCGGAAAAACGCCGGGCGATCCTCGAACAGGCCATCCGCACCTTTGCTGAGGTTGGCTTCCGCAGCACCGACGTACAGGTGATTGCCGATCGGGCGGGCGTCGGAAAGGGGACCGTCTATCGCTACTTTGGGAACAAGGAAGAGCTATTCTGGGCCACGACCTTCGAAGTCCTCGAGCGGCTCGAGCGGCACATGTTTGCGGCCATGGAAGGGATCGAGGGCGCGAGGGCCAAGCTGCGGGCGGCCGGGCTGGCGCATGCCGGCTTTCTCGACGCCGATCCGCAGTACCTAGAGATATTCGTCCAGGACCGGGCCGAGTTCCGCGGCTCGCACCCCGAGTCGCACCAGCGGTACCACGAGAAACTGATCGCCCGCTTCGTTGAGATTATCGAGCAGGGAATCGCCGACGGGGAGCTTCGTCCGGTCGATGCCCGCGAGACGGTTCTCTCCTTCTGGGGCCTGCTTTACGGCAGCGTGGTCCACAGTTGCTACGCGGTGCACAACTACACCCTAACGGAACTGACTCGACACTCGGTCGACATCTTCCTCAAGGGCATTCGCGCAGAAGTTCCGCAATACGAGAAGGAGCACATGAAATGAACGAACTGCCCCATAGCAAAAATCAATTTTCAATTTTCGGTAGTGCCTCACGATGTTGGCAAGGATTTCTTGGGTTTATAGCGGTCTAATACTGATGTTAGAACATTTTCTCGTTGTTCGGCCCAGTCCTCTCGCTGCAGGTCGCTGACATGAGCCGGATACTGGATGTAC
>JAUWHT010000310.1 GCA_030605745.1 Pirellulales bacterium
TTCGGATGCGTCCCCACAGGGGAACTTCTTCGCGGCTTCCGGGCATATAGTTCAAGGTCAACCGGCTGTCGTGCCAGCGGTGCGTGGCCAACATCTCGGCTGTCCCCTCCATGTACCAGGGCGGCCCGCACGCACCCAGCAGCGTGTTCATAAAGCCGTGGGTCCCCTCGTGCAGCAGCAGGTGCCGGCGGTAGTAATCGCTCGGCTGGTCGTGCAGCCACAACTCATAGTTCCGCGCGTAGCCGTGCTCGAACGGAGGCAAACTGCCGGGCAACAGGCCGGTCCCCTGAAACCGGGCCTTGTCCTTCATTAAAAAGCCGGTCAACTTCCAGTCCGGGTGATCGGCCGGGTCGATGTTGAAGTACTCGCACCACTGCGGGAACGCCTGGTCGAACATCTCCGGAAGCCGGTCGATCTGCTCGGCCGAGGGCATGTCGGTGTACAACGTCAGCCGCTTGCCCGACAGCTTGCGAATCCCCGCAGCAGCCGCCCGAGTGTCGTCCACCTTTAGCCGCGGCACGTCGGGCACCATCCGCGCCGCGGAGTCGGCCGGTTGGTCCATCAGATCGGCCAGAGTGTTGGGGCCGCCAGCGGAACTCGGAGTTTGGAATTTGGAATTCGGCTTTGTGACTGCGGCTTCGTCGTGCAGCGGCGGGGCTTGCCCCGCGTGCCGGCCTGCGTGGGAATCGCTGCGCTGTGAGCTGACTACCCGGCTGTGTGGCCGCTTCCGCACCGGCAACTTCTCTTCCACGTGATCGGATACTGTGTCCAGCGAGCCGCCGCACCCGGCCGTTATGCAGCCTAGCATTAATGCGACTGCGATCCACGTTCTGAAACCTTTGAACATCGGGATCCGTCCCATCTCCACCTCTTCTTATCGCAGGTGTTGGCTTGTCTACCAGGGTGGCAGGGCCAGGGTGCCGCCTTCTAGGTGGATTACGCTGCCGCCTATGAACTCGGCGTCGTCGCTTAGCAGGAAGGCTACCGCGTGGGCGACGTCGATCGGCTGGCCCATGCGCTGAATGGGGATTTTCTTGGCCACTTCGGCGTAGAGGACCTCTTTGGGCTGGTCCCAGCCTTCGCAGGAGGCGGCCAGCATCGGGGTGTCGATTGTGCCCGGGCTAACGGCCACGAAGCGCACGCCCTTTGGGCTGTGATCGACCGTCAGGCTCCGCATCAGTGCCACCACGGCCGCCTTGGATGCGCAGTAGACGGCGTGCTCCGGGAAACCGATATCCGCGGCCACCGACGTGGTGAAGCAAATAGTTCCCTTGCCCTGCCGCTCCATCACGGGAATAGCGTGCTTGGCGACCAGGACCGGCCCGAGCAGGTTTACGTCGATCATCATGTGGAAGTCGTCGAGCGTCAGTTCGGTGATTTTCTGGTTGCGCAGCACGCCCGCGTTGGCGTGTACGGCATCCAGGCGGCCGAACTTCTCGACTGCCAGATCAATGGCCGCCTTAATGTCCTCCTCTTTGCTCACGTCGCCGAAGTGGAAGACACACTGGCAGCCTTCGCCGGTCAATTGCTCGGCCAGCGCCTTGCCGGCTTCGTCCTGGATCGACATGGCAACGACCTTGGCGCCGGAGCGTGCAAACAGTTCGGTGCACGCCTCGCCGATGCCCGAGGTACCGCCGGTGACGAGAATCACCTTTCCTTTCAAATCGTTCATGGTTTTCTCCTAAGGCGACCGTTGGCCGCAACAGAGTGTCAAAAAGGGGATTGGAGATTAGGGATTAGCGTCAAGTTCCAACAAGAGTGGCACGTCCCTGAGCGCAACGAAGGGCGTGTTTGGGGCACCTTGCCACGCCCTTCGTTCCTCAGGGCGTGCCACCAATTTGTACAGCTTAGAGTCAAGTTCCAACCCCTAATCCCTAATCCCTATCCCTTGTAGCCTGAGCGTTGACGGCGTGAGCGGCCCAACTGCCGGAACTCGACGGCGTGGTCGATCAAGCCGTGTATGTCGTACTGCGGCCGGTAGCCGAGCACATAGCGTGCCTTGGCTATATCCATACAGAAATCCTGGCCGACCGGGTCAACCAGGTCGATTACGTCGATGCCGAGTTGCTTGGCGGCATAGGTGGCCGCGTCGGCATAGTCGAACGGCTCGGCCATGGCGACGTGAAACGTCTCGCCCTCGATTCCCTCGCACTCAAGCGCCAAGAGATACGCTTGGACACAGTCCTCCAGGGCCACGACGTGCCGGCGCAAGGGCTTGCCGTCGGGATGCCGCAGCGCGACCGCGGCGTCGCGCCCGGGGGCAAACTCGGCCCGCTGCTTCTCGTCCATCAGTTCGGTCCACACCGGCACACCGAACGATTCGCCGGCCACCGTCAGGTGGTTAAGGATATCGTCCTCGGCCTGAATCCACGACATCCGCAGACAGACCGTGGGCACAGCCGCCTGGTGAAAGAACTGGCGGAACATCGTCT
>JAUWHT010000336.1 GCA_030605745.1 Pirellulales bacterium
GTCTCTGGAACATTTTACTATCGTCTGACCAACCGAGGAAATCATGTGATCACTACCGCACTCAAGCTACGAGAAATCACCATTCTCGCCCTGGCCACCTAAATCTTTGCTGTCAAAACAAGCTTTTACGAGTTTGTAATACAGAGAGATTTCCACTGGTTGGACCAGAGGCAACAATGGTTCC
Source organism: Pirellulales bacterium (assembly GCA_030605745.1). GTDB lineage: Bacteria > Planctomycetota > Planctomycetia > Pirellulales > Thermoguttaceae > JAUWHT01. The sequence continues at coordinate 185 of JAUWHT010000336.1, forward strand.
GGCTGGATTTGCTGCCGCAATACGGGCTGCCGAACATAATCGAGAAGGTGCTGTCGGTGGCCGAGCGGGTCGAGGTTAGCAAGCTTCGGGCCGCCATAGTGCGGCATCGCCGCAGTAACCGCGGACTGCCGCCTGTGAAGATCCTGCTGGAATTCTGCCGCCAGATGCCCGACGTTCGCATCGAAGGAAACACGATTATTTCCGATCCGCCGCGCGACTGGAGAAAGACCCTTACCGGCGTCGAGCGGCTGATAGTGGAGGTGCTCAGCAAGCACGGTCCGGTGATGGAACGAATGGCCTTCGAGGAGCGCTGCGTCCGGGCCGGCATGAACCGCTTCAGCTTCAACGTCATTATCATGTCATCCCCGGTCGTCGAGCAATACGGCCGCAGCGTCTACGGCCTGCTGGGGCTGAAAGTCGACCGAAAAGCGGCCCAGAAGCTGGTCAGTCAGAGACCGGCGATTACTCCTGCCCGCGTGCTCAGGGCGTTCGGTCAGACTGATAATGGCAGGTTCTACCTGGCCTACCGGTTGTCGAAGGCGGCCATTTCCGGCGGCGTGATCACCATGCCCGCCGCCATGAAGCGACATATCCACGGCAGGTTCACGCTGCGCACACCCGACGGTCGCAAAGTCGGCACGCTGGTTGTCAAGAAAGGTTGCGGCTGGGGGCTCGGACCCGTGCTGCGCGGAACCCCGGCCGAGCCGGGTGATTACATGCTGTTGCTGTTCGACAAGGCCAGTCACAGCGCGCAGATCCGCATCGGCGACGAAAACATCATGCAGGAAATCTCCGGCGCGTAAGGGTTTCCTTCTGCCTAAGGGCCCGCGCACAAATAACTTGTACGAATTCCACCAAGAGTGGCACGTCCCTGAGCGCAGCGAAGGGCGTGTTTGGGACACCTTGCCACGCCCTTCGTTCCTCAGGGCGTGCCACCAATTTGTACAGCTTATTTCTGCGCGGGCCCTAAATGTACTCCGCGGGGAACTTCCACGGATCACGATACTCGGGCACCGCCGCCTTGGCGGCCTCCGCGTCGCCGACGATCTTTTCGGTCGCCGAGTCAAACCGGATCGAACGTCCTAATTTCAGCGACAGGTTGCCCAACACCAGCGGCACGTCGATCTTGCAGTGATAGCCCGGGTTGCAACTCGGTTGCCGGCGGGTCTTGATGCAGTCGAGCCATTCCCGCTCGTGACCTGGAGAGGGCGGAATCGACTTTTCCGGCGTTTGGGCGTCTTTCATCCAATCGCCCTCCGGCACTATCTCGTGCTTGCCGTAGTTGCAATACATCGTACCGTTGACGCCGTGGAAGTAGATTCCGAGTCGCCGTGCCGGCTTGCCTCGCCCGAAATCGAACGCGAAGCTGCTGACCATCGACATCATCCACGTCATGGTAAAGTTCGGGTACTGCCATACGATCTCCTGCGTGTCCGGGGCATCGCCGTCGTCGCGGATCGTGTAACGTCCGCCGGAGCTGTAGGTCACTTCCGGATAGCCCAGCTTAAGTGCCCAAACCGGCAGGTCGACGATGTGCGGAGCCATGCCGCACGTCCAACCGCCGCTATACAACATGAACGACGGATGATGATACGAACTCTTGGCGAGGAACGAATTGTACGGCCGCATCGGGTACGGACCGATCCACATGTTCCAATCGAGCCCCTCGGGCGGCGTGGTGTTCGGATCGTGTCCCAGTCCCTCTGGCCCCTGGTTCATCACGTTGAAGGTACGTGCTACGCTAATCTTGCCCAGGTTTCCCGACTGGACCAGTTCCACCACGCGGCGATAATTCTCGCTGGCATGGACCTGCGTGCCGACCTGGCAGATGCGATTGTGTTTTTTCACCGCGTTTTTAATCGCCATGCTTTCGCCCAGGTAAAGCGTCATTGGCTTCTGCAGGTAGACGTCTTTGCCCGCCTCGCAGGCATCGACCGTCTGGCGGCAGTGCCAATGTGGCGGTGTGCCGATGATCACCGCGTCGATGTCCTTCCGGGCAAGCATCTCGCGATAGTCGTGGTACGGCTTGGCACTCTCCTTGAACTTGGCGAGAGCTATCTCGCGTCGTTCCTTCCAGATGTCGCAGACTCCGGTGACCACAACGTCCGGGTATTTTGCACAGTTATTCAGGTTGGCCCTGCCCATTCCGCCACAGCCAATCAGGCCGATCTGGACGCGCTCGTTGGCCGGCGCCTGGTCAGCCTGTCCCAGTGCACTGGCTGGAACGAAGTAAGGAGCAGCCACACCGGCTGCACCGACGGCCGTCGCCTTCTCGATAAAGCGGCGACGCGACAGTTCATTTGACTTGGACATAATAATCTCCTTCTTGGTACTATTGGTGGTTTGTTGCGAAGTCGCACGTGGTTTACTTTCTTACTGCGTTGGCCCGGCGGGCCTTTTCCATGACGCTTTCGAGGGTAACCGAGGCGCCGCCCTGGCGCTTGCTCTCGTCGGCCGCTTCCATGAAGGCGAAGATCTCCAATGTTTCTTCGGGGGTGATGGGCGGTTTGCCCGTCTTGAAGAACTTGACGATCTCGACGATCAGCGGCTCGTAGCCGCCGAACCCGCCGCCGGGAGCGATCCCCTTGCTGCCGAAGACGGTCGAACCGTATCCGCGCCGGCCGTCGCGGATGCCCCGGAACGTGCCCACCCGACCGTCCTTCCAGACGCCTACCACCAGGTCCGTCCCCTCGGTGTGCACCCGGGTGACCGACTTGCAGCCGGTGCCCATGATCGTAAACAGCGGCTCCACCCCGTGGATGCCGTACCAAAACAGGTCCGGATGGTGCGGCTCCAGGTGGCAGGGGGCATACTGGTCGCAGCCGCGGACCTCGCCCAGCTTCGGATCGTTGCGTATCCCAATGGTCTGCGCGGCAAACCGCAGCGAGGAACTCGAAAAGCAGGGGACGTTGTGCTCCTTGGCCAGGCGGAATATCTCGATCGCGTCGGCCAACGAGCCGGCTATCGGCTTGTCGATAAACACCGGCTTGCCGGCCGCAAAGACCGGCTTTGCCTGTTCGAGATGCGGCCGGCCGTCGATGCTCAGCAGCAGCACAACGTCACACTTTTTCAGCAACTCGTCGATCGAATCGACGATCTCCACGCCCAGGTTGCGAATCGGCTCGACGCTCCTGTTCAGTATTCCCATACTATGAGGAATATCCGGACTGCCGCCGGGATATCCAACCACCACGGTCATCTCGGCCAGCTCGCCGGTGGCCTTGGGATCGTTGATGATCTTGGTCCAGGGCAAGGCATGTGCATCCAGCCCGATGATCCCGGCCTTCATCGGCCCCGCCGGTTCGTCGGCGCGACTGGTAGAGTCAATAGCCAGGAAAGCGAGAGAGAGAAAACATGCAGTGAGTAGCCTTTTGTGGATCATGTGTGTCTCCTGTTTGCTGCGAAGCCGCAAGTGGTTTACTTTCTTACTGTGTTGGCCCGGCGGGCCTTTTCCATGACGCTTTCGAGCGTGACCGAGGCGCCGCCTTGCCGTTTGCTCTCGTCGGTGGCTTCCATGAAGGCGAAGATTTCCAACGTTTCTTCCGGGGTAACGGGCGGTTTGCCCGTCTTGAAGAACTTGATGATTTCGACGATCAGCGGTTCGTAGCGGGTGGAGCCGCCGCTCGGAACGATCCCCTTGCTGCCGAAGACGGTCGAGCCGGAACCGCGCCGGCCATCGCGGATACCCCGGAACGTGCCCACCCGACCGTCTTTCCAGATGCCTACCACCAGGTCCGTCCCCTCGGTGTACACCCGGCTGACCGACTTGCAGCCGGTGCCCATGATAGTAAACAACTGCTCCACCCCGTGGATGCCGTACCAGAACAGGTCCGGATGGTGCGGCTCCAGGGGGCAGGGGGCATACTGGTTGCAGCCGCGGACCTCGCCAAGATCAGGATCGTTGCGTATCCCGATGGTCCGCGCGGCAAACCGCAGCGAGGAACTCGAGAAGCAGGGGACGTTGTGCTTCTTGGCCAGGCGGAATATCTCGATCGCGTCGGCCAACGAGCCGGCTATCGGCTTGTCGATGAACACCGGCTTGCCGGCCGCAAGGACCGGCTTGGCCTGCTCCAGGTGCGGCCGCCCGTCGATGCTCAGCAGCAGCACAACGTCACACTTTTTCAGCAACTCGTCGATCGAATCGACGATCTCCACGCCCAGGTTGCGAATCAGCTCGACGTTCCTGTTCAGTATTTTCATACTCTGAGGAATATCCGGACTGCCGCCCGGATATCCGACCACCACGGTCATCTCGGCCAGTTCGCCGGTGGCCTTGGGATCATTGATGATCTTGGTCCAGGGCAGGGCATGTGCATCCAGCCCGATGATCCCCGCTCTGAGTGGTTTGGTCGGCTCGTCGGCCCGCGCGGGGGAGCCGATGGTCGTGAAAGCGAGAGAGACGAAACATACGATCAGTAGTGTTTTTCGGATCATGGTTTTCTCCTGGTTGTTGTTGTGCCGCAAGTGGCTTACCTTCTCGCGGCGTTGACTTGTTTAGCTTTTTCCATAACGCTTTCAATCGTCACCGGAGCGCCGCCCTGGCGTTTGCTCTCGTCGGCGGCTTCCATAAAGGCGAAGATTTCGATAGTCTCCTCCGCACTGACGGGCGGTTTGCCGGTCTTGAAGAACTTGCACATCTCGATCACCAGCGGTTTGTAGCCTTCATATTTGCCGGCAGAACCGCTGTCCTTGCTGCCGACAATTTCTGCACCGTAGCCGCCTTTTCCGATGAACGTCCCCTCCCGGCCGTCCTCCCAAATGCCGACTACTTTGTTTTGCTCAACTCGGGTCACCGATTTGCAGCCCGGGCCCATGATCGTAAACAGGATTTCCACGCCGTGGACGCCGTACCAGAACAGGTCCGGGTGGTGTGGCTCGATGTGCATCGGGCTCCAGGCGACACAGCTTTGCACCTTGCCGAATTTCGACTCTCCCGTACGGACGGCCTGGAAATCCGAGTCGAAGCGAGTCGAGGAACTGGAAAAACACGGCACGT
>JAUWHT010000441.1 GCA_030605745.1 Pirellulales bacterium
ACGGGGCGAGCCAGGGTGGCACGTCCCTGAGCGCAGCGAAGGGCGTGGTATACGCAGAACACGCCCATCACTACGTTCTGGGCGTGCCACACGATGAATAATCCGGGCTAGCGTTCTGCACCTAAAACCGGAAGACCCAAAAAAACTGCCCAACTGCGCCAGGCGCTTGACAGACTCCCACGCCCCACGGTAAACTATAAGAGTCTGGGCAGGCAGATTGTAGCGGTCAGATCAGAGACGAAGCATTCGCATTCTCATCAAGGGAAGTCTGCCATGGGTCATCGCACATTTGGCCGCGCTGGGAGATCTGCGCGAATGGTGCTGCAAAAGACTCGTTGTACCTGGCCGATGGTGATTGCCTTGGCGGCCGTGCTCGGCTGGGTATCCGTGGCAGGGGCGGGCATTCTCGACAGCCTGAAGAATCAATTGGCCAGCGTCAGGGAGGACTTCCAAACCGCCGAGCAGCCTGCACCGATCGACTCGTTGATCGACGATGCGGCCCTCGATGGAAATGAGGATGGCACACTCGCAGTAGACGCTCAGAGCGTTGGCCAAGGGCAGAACGTCGAGGACGGCGACTACGCCAAGCTGCCCGACGCGGCTGACCCGACGGACAAGACGCTGGACGAGATCGAGGACCTTTTCGACGGCGGCCCTCAGTTGCCGATGATCCCGGAGCCGAGCACGCTGATCCTGTTGCTGCTGGCCCTGCTGACGATCTACTTGTGGCGGCGGAAGTGGTGATCGCCGTGTAACCACGCTCTTGCGTGGCATCTTCATAAGATGGGCCGCATGCCGTACAATGTCGGCATGTTTTTCTCCATCGACGGCGGCGACGGCACCGGGAAATCGACGCAGAGTGAATTACTTTGCCAGTGGCTCGACGAACTGGGCCATCGGGTAATCGCCTGCCGCGACCCCGGCAGCACCAATCTGGGCGAGGCGGTGCGCGAACTGCTGCTCGACCGGCACGACCTTCAAATCGACCGCCGCAGCGAGATGCTGCTCTACATGGCGGCCCGGGCGCAACTGGTCGAACAGGTCATCCGCCCGGCGCTGAAGCAGGGCAAAACCGTCGTTTCCGATCGCTACCTGCTGGCCAACGTGGTCTACCAAGGGTACGGCGGGGGGCTGGACGTCGAGATGCTTTGGCAGGTGGGCCAGGTGGCGACCGGCCGGCTGATGCCCGACTTGACTATCCTACTGGACATGCCGGCCGGGGCGGCCGCCAGCCGAATCACCGGCCGGCTCGACCGCATGGAGAAACAGGGCGACGCCTTCCACGCCAGGGTCCGCGAAGGCTTCCTGGCCGAGGCCGCCCGTCGCCCGGGCGAAATCGTCGTAATCAACGCCGCCGGGACAATCGAGCAAGTGCAAGAGGAAATCCGTGCGGCCGTAAAGCGAGTGATCTACTCAAACTGTAAATGCTAGCATTTGGGGAACGTGATATGCTTGGAAAATAGGGGCTCGGGACTGGAGGGTTGCATTCAATAACCCCGAGCCCCGAGCCCCGAGCCCCGAGCCCCGAATCTCTAGTCCCTACGGTGTTTTCAAAGCAAAACGTCCCAATCCGTTTACGGTTTGAGTTATCAGTTTGCGGGAGTCAGTGGTCAGTAGGCCGCCGTACCGGCGGCCGCTAAACGGTGCGAATCTCACAGTTAATCCCTAATCCCTAATCCCCAATCCCTCGCCCCTAACCCCTAGCCCCTCCCAATGGCTTGGCACGGTATTCACGGACATGACGAGGTGGTCGAGCAGTTCCGCCGGGCGTTGGGGCGGGGGCGGTTGGGCAGCAGCTTTTTGTTTGCCGGGGCGGCGGGGATCGGCAAACGCAGCTTCGCCCTGAAGCTGGCCCAGGCGTTGTTGTGCCGCACCCGGCCGGAAGAGACGTTGGACCCGTGCGGCGAATGTCCGGCCTGTATCCAGGTGCTTGCCGGCACCCATCCCGACCTGCAACTGGTTGCCAGGCCCCAAGACAAGGCGTTCATCCCGCTGGAACTGCTCATCGGCGACAAGGAACATCGGGGGCGTGAAGGGTTGTGCCACGACATCTCGCTTAAGCCGATGATGGGCGGGCGGAAGGTTGCAATTATCGACGATGCCGATCATCTCAACCCCGAGGGAGCCAACTGCTTGCTCAAAACGCTCGAGGAACCGCCGCCCCGATCGGTGTTGATCTTGATCGGCACCAGCCCGGCCAAACAACTGCCCACGGTCCGCTCACGATGCCAACTGGTCCGTTTCCGCCCGCTTCCGGCCGAGGTGGTCGCGGAACTGCTCAGCTCTCAGGGTCTGACGCCGGACGCGGCAGAAGCCCGGCGGCTGGCCGGGTATTGCGAGGGGAGCCTGGAGCGTGCCGCGGAGTTGGCCGATCCGGACCTGTGGACGTTCCGCAACACGCTTTTCCGCCGGCTGGCCGAGCCGGTGCTTGAGAGTGTGCGGTTTTCCAAGGCGGTTTCGGCGTTTGTTGACGAGGCAGGCAAGCAGCCGGCTGCCCGGCGGGGACGCTTGCGACAGGTGGTCAACTTCGCCGCAGAGTTCTACCGGTACCTGCTGCACGTCAGAAGCGGCGCCGCGCCCCCAGCCGACGCCGAGCTGTGCCGCTTCCTCGACCTGGCACTTCAGCGCCCAGCCGGCGATCGGGAGGCAATTGCTGGGTGCCTGGACCGCTGCCTGGAAGCCGCCCGGCAAATCGAGCGCAATGCCAACCAGACGACGCTCATCGAGACCTGGCTGGACGATCTGGCGGGGATTGGGGGATTAGGGATTGGGGAT
>JAUWHT010000098.1 GCA_030605745.1 Pirellulales bacterium
TGTTTTGAAATTCCTGGAGAATCGTCTTCCAGCAACAAAAGGCCGGATTCAACCTCCTGCTAGCACTCTCAAAACCTACCAGTTCGTGGCTTGGGAGGGAATTTCAAAACACGTTCTCAGAGACGCCTCCCACAACTTTGCAGTTCAAACAGACGAAAACTCAGGGCCGCGGTTCCCGGCAGGAATCGCGGCCCTTTTTTACTTTCGGCTTTCTAATTCCACGAAAGGGCATTCGTCATGAAAACGCGCAGAACCCTCGGAAACAAAAACAGGACACTCCGGCTGGAGCAACTTGAAGACCGCCATCTGCTGTCGATCGTCGGCAACTGGCACCTTGATGATGGAGAAGGATCCACCGCAGTAGATTCCTCCCCATACAGCAACGACGGGACTCTGGTGAATATGGATCCGGCGGAGGACTGGGTGGACGGGAAGATTGTCGGGGCATTGGAGTTTGACGGCATAAACGATTATGTTAATTGCGGCAATGATGCGAGTCTGAATATCACTGAGGCGATTACGATTGAGGCGTGGGTGAAAGGAACTGGACAAAGTGTATATTATGCAGGAATTGTTGGTAAAAATGCAGGATCAAATGGATATTTATTACGAGTTAGCAATAATCGGGTAAAATTCTTTCTGCGACACCCAGATGCTTCGCCTACCCATAAAATGATACAAGCAGATGATACTTTACCTATTGGCGAGTGGACTCATTGTGTTGCAGTTAGAGATAATAATGATGATATGTGGTTGTATATTAACGGTGTTTTACAAACAGATACAGCGAACTTTTCATATTCTTTAAACCCCTCAGATTATTGGGGAATATAGTAATAATTATTTCAATGGCACAATCGACGATGTCGGCATCTACTCCAGGGCTTTGACAGGAGATGAGATTTACGATCTGTTCGAGCAGGGGGGAGGTGGTGGTGACGGTCTTGGCGGGGGAGGCGGCGAAGGTGGTGAATACGGTTCGTCGTCGACCGGCGACCCTCAGGAAGTGCTGCTGAAGAGCGTCGGCTTGGAGAGTTCCTCGGTAGACACTGCGGCAAGCTCTGATGTCTCTTCCGTGTCGGGTGTGCCTTCTGCTGCGATGCTTGCGGATTTGAGTTTTCGGCTGGATTCGGCCCGAGTTGGTGCACGGCCGATTTTGGGGCCGAGATCCGGCAACGGGTCGGCCCGGCGAATTGAGTTGTTGGAGGAAATCTGGCGAATCGAGGGCCACGACGAGCCGCTGCCGGCGGCACTGCCGGATCAGAGATTCTCTGCCATCTGGGGTCGAGCAGCATCCGAGCTTTCCGACGACCTGCTACCGGTCCGCGCCAGGGCATCGGCACACGACGCGATTTTCGCAGCGGAATCCGAGCTGCCAAACGCACTACACACCAAGCTCGCCACCGAGTTCGACTGGCTCCAGGTGGAGTAGAAGCCGGCGCGTCGATGGGTTGCCCAACTCGGTTTTCAGACAGTTTCTAAGTCATGCCTGTCTGGAAGAGCCGTAGCAGGCAGCCGCCTATTCCCGCCCGCCCGCCGCGACGCCGCGGGAGTACGCCCGCAGTAGTTCCTGCCACTCGGGCGGAGGTTCGAGGCGGCGGGATTCGCGGACGTCTTTTAGCCGCTCGGTTCGGGTACCGCCGCGGCGCAGCTCGGTGCCCCAGGGACGCAGACCGAGGCTCTTTAGCGCGTCGTCGAGTCGCTTTCGTGCGGCTTCACCCCGGGCACTCTTTTGTGCAGCCGCACGCTTCATCTGCTCCCAGCGCCGGGTGAACCTGGCCAAGTCCTCCGGGGTCCAACCCAACCGGTCCAACAGGTCCTGATCGGGCTGCTGCTTGGCCAACTGGTCGCGGAGGTACTGCAACGCCAGGTCGGTCTGCTCTTCAGCGTACTTCTTGTTAGGATCGTCGCCGCCGGGCTCGCCGGTTTCAGGTGGTGGTGCGACATCGGCCTGCTCGCCCGGTCGGCCGCCGTCCGCCGGTCGGCCCTGTCCCCGGACACCCGGCTTCTCAGAAGATCGCTCTCCCGGCTCGTCGCCATCGGTCGGACGTTGTTGGGGAACTCCCCTATCTGGCGAATCAATCTGTGCGTCCGGTTCTCGTCCCTCGCCCCTGTCCCCTCGCCTTGCCGCACTGCCCGTTTGCCGATCGGTTTCAACCTGATCACCACCGCGAGTGCCGGTCTGGCCGTCGCCCGGTTGTTGTGCCTGGGCGCCGCCTTGTTCGGCCTCGGTGTGTGTGCCGGCGGTTCCGCTGCCCGACTGTTGGGCCTGCTGACCGCCGCCTTCTTCCCCGCCGCCGGAACGGTCGCCCGCGGTGTCGCCCTGGGAATCAGAATCCTTTGGGCTGGTGGTGGGTGACTTGGCCGGTTCTTGTCTCTGGCCCAGATTCTGACCCGTGTCGCCCGGCTTCTTGTCGCGTGGCTGATTAGCTTCCTGCGGCGAGGGAGCCCCGGCGTCATCGCTCGACGGTTTGCCGGCGCCGGGCCGCGTTTGGCTCTGCTGGGGCTCACCGCCGCGTGCGTCGGGCTTCTCGGCACCTTCTTGCTGGTCGCTTTGCTGCTGGTCGCGGTGTTTGAGGATTTCCTCGAAGGCGTCGCCGGCGTTGGTCTCGCCGTCGATCGGTTCGCGCTGCTGGTCGGAATCATCCGGCCGTTGGGCTTGCTGTCCGTTCTGCTGCGGCTGCCCGTCTTTGCCCGGCTGTTGGTCATCGCCTGGGGCTTGGGGCTGGTCTTCCTGCGGCTGTGCGGCTTGGTCGGACTGCTGGTCGGGTTGCTGGTCGGGCTGTTGATCCTGCTTGTCCTGCGGGTCTTGCTGCGGGTCCTGTGGTACACCATCGGGCTGCTGCTCGGGTGGTTGGCCGCTTTCGGGCTCGACAATGGTGATCCATTGTTGGCGAGTTTCGGAGCGGCCGGGCAGCGGTCGCTTGTTATCTTCGGCTTCGGCCCAATAGACGACGCGGTCGCCGGGCTTCAATCCCAGCCGTGCCGGCTCGAACAGATAGGACGACTGAAACTCGCCTTGATGCAGCTTGTTCAACAGCGGCCGGATGGGCAGACTCTTCCCGCGGAGTTCGGCTCGCAGGGCAACCCGCCGCAGTGCGAAGTCGGGGTCCTCGGCCCGAACGCGGATCATAAGCCGGCCGGCGACGGCCAGTTGCACTTCTTCTTGCCGCGGCTCGACCAGTTGGACCTCCGGCGGTAGGTCATGGACCACTTCGATGCGGTGGCGGATGGGCCGGCGGTTGGTCCGCCGGTTGCGGTCGGTAAAACGGAGTTGATACGAGTCGTGTTCCGGCCGGGTTGGGTCTTCCGGGTTGAGGCGTAAGGTAAACCGGCCGCTAGCCGTGCTGCCGTCGGTATTCATCTTCATCCCACGTCGCCCGTCGCAGTCCAGGTCGATCTCGGCCCGTCCGATTTCCTGGTTGGCGGTCGCCCGGACGGTGACTTCGGTCCCCTCGATTGCTCGGATGTCACCCTGGCCTTCGACAATCCGGTGGGCGATCCCGGTGTATGGCGGGTAGTGGTACTCGATCCGGTCAACAAGGATCGCCGGGGCGGTTTGCACATCGATCGCAAACCGCCGCGTGGTGCAATCGCAGGCAGCCAGGTAATACTCGAGGTCCTGCTGCAAGCCAAGTTCGCCCGGCGGCAGCTTGCACTGGTGCCGGTAGCCGTCCTCGGGCCGCGTCATGGGAATGGCCTGGTTGACGATCTGCCCGGCGGCCGTGGTGTAGTAGAGCAATACCGGCTCGCCGTCGTTCAGCCCGTCGACTTCCGCCGAGATGGCTACCCGATCGCCGTGGAAGGCCACCAAGTCGCCCGGCTTGATCCCCTTGATGGTCACCCGGGTAGGGGCCTTGATGCGGGCCCAAGGCCAAAGGACACGAGCAGCCGACGTAAACGGGTTTTTAGGCGAGAGGACCAAGTACAGGCAGCAGACGGCAAGCACGCCGACAAGCAGGTAGCCCAGCCGCATCACGTGCGTGCGATCCACGGCGGCTTCGACCTCGACCTGCGAGAGGTCGGCCGCCGCGCGGTGCTCCAGTGCCCGATAGATGGGCGGCGACATCTCACCGCGATGGCTGCGCAACAGCAGGAAGTTGATCAGGCTGTTTCTGAGCGTCGGCCGGCTCTGCTCGATGGTATGTGCGGCGAAGACGGGATTGATCCGGCGCAGAAGCGGCGGCAGCATGCACCGAGCAAGGTAGTACCCGCCCGCACCGAGCAACCCGGCCAAAAGCAGTAACCGTCCCCAGAACCCCAGTCCGCCCGAGATCAGCCAATGGTCGATCACCGTGGCGGCCAGCAGGTAGGTCAAAATGCCGATGGCCAAGGTTATCAACCCGGCGGCAATATCGACCCCCTTGACCTGGCGCCGGGTCTGGCGGAGCCGGTCTTCAATAAAGGTCTCGTACCGGTCCGGGCGCGGCTGGGGTTGCAATTCAGCCTGTGGCGTGGGGGTTGCTGTTCCACTCGACATGGGGGTGTCCCGCGGGATTGGCTTCCATATACATTATAGACATAGTCGACTGGTTGGGGATTCCTTTTTCTTCAGATTGATGGACGATCAATGGCGGATAAGCCGTCTGGGCCGGAGTTTCAGAATAGCGACGTTCTTCAACGGGCGATCGTACCGCCTTCAACGGATGAGTTCGACGACCTAATTTCTGCGGCCCGGTCCGCCGCGCGACGGACCGGCATGAAGAAAACGGACATCAAAACCGCGATTGTGAAAGTACGAAGCCGCCGCGCTGCGAAGCGGGATGGTAAATGAAGATCGTTCTGGACACGTCGGAACCGGCAAGACGGACTGAAACATGGCTCACAAAGTAACGTTGATCACCGGCGACGGCGTGGGCCCGGAACTGGCTGATGCGGCACGGCGGTGTGTGGATGCGACCGGGGTGGATATTGATTGGGACGTGCAGGCGGCGGGCATCGACGTGATGCAGAAGACCGGCACGCCGCTGCCGGACGCCGTGATGGAGAGCATCCGCCGCACACGCTGCGCATTGAAGGCGCCAATCACTACGCCGGTGGGCAAGGGCTTTCGCAGTATCAACGTGCATCTTCGCCAAGAGTTGGGGCTGTTCGCCTGCATCCGGCCGTGCAAGTATTACCCGGGCGTCCGCACGTTCTTCACAGACCATCACGTGGACCTGGTGATTGTCCGCGAGAATACCGAGGACCTTTACGCGGGGATCGAGTTCGAGGCGGGCAAGCCAGCCACCGGTGAATTGGTCGATTACATCAACCGGCTGTCGACCGACAAGGAGATTCGCACCGGGCGCGACGAGACGGGCATCTCGATCAAGCCGATCAGCATCTCCGGCACCCAACGGATTGTCCGCTACGCGCTGGAGTACGCGCGGGACAACGGCCGACGGAAAGTCACCGCCGTGCACAAGGCCAACATCATGAAGTACAGCGATGGGCTGTTCCTGAATACCGCACGGAAGGTGGCCGAAGAGTTCTTTGCAAGCAACAGCGGCAGCGGCATCGAGTTCGAGGACCGCATCGTCGACAACATGTGCATGCAGCTTGTGCAGAAGCCCGAGCTGTACGACGTGCTCGTGCTGCCGAACCTTTACGGCGATATCCTCAGCGACCTGGCGGCCGGGTTGGTCGGCGGCCTGGGAGTTGCGCCCGGGATGAACGTCGGTCCCAACGGCGCGGTCTTCGAGGCCACCCACGGCAGCGCGCCAAAGTACAAGGGCCAGAACAAGGTCAACCCAACCGCGCTGATCCTCTCGGCCATGCTGATGCTGCGATACCTGAAAGAGACCGACGCGGCCGACCGGCTGGAAGCAGCCACAGCGGCAGTGATCCTCGAGGGCAAGGACGTCACCTACGACATGAAGCCGCACCGCGACGACCCCACGGCCGTCGGTACCCGGGAAATGGCCGCGGCGATTTGCA
>JAUWHT010000145.1 GCA_030605745.1 Pirellulales bacterium
GCTGTACAAATTGGTGGCACGCCCTGAGGAACGAAGGGCGTGGCAAGGTGCCCCAAACACGCCCTTCGCTGCGCTCAGGGACGTGCCACTCTTGGTGGAATTTGATCCTTGATTTTTTTCTCTACGGCCTTTGCCTTCTCCGGTTCCTCTTCCTTCTGAAACGCTTTGACCGCTCGGCGCCAGGTGTCTTTGGCTTTCTCCGGCTGGCCCGCCTTCAGACAGGCGTCGCCCAGGTGATCGAGTATCACGGCATCAGGCTGGTCGTCGCCGCCGGCGGCCTTTTCCAGTTCGGCGACCGCTTGTTTGTATTTCCCCAGTCGGTAGAGCACCCAACCAAGGCTGTCGCGGTAGGCCACGTTGTCGGGCTCGGCGTCGACGGCAAATCTGATCATTCTCAACGCTCGATTCAGGTGCTTGTTTTGATCGGCCCAGAGATACCCCAGATCGTTCGAGGCACCCACGTCGTCGGGGAACTCGTCGAGCACCTGCTGGAGCCACTCTTCGGCTTGAGCCATGTCATCTTTTAGCACGTACAGATTGGAGAGCACCAGCCGGGCCTCGCGCAGCACTTCGCGTGTCTCGATCGACTTATGGTCGGAGTCGAACTCCTCGATCAACCGGGTATAGGCCTTGATGGCTTCATCGTTGCGCTTGGCGTGATACAACACCCATGCCACACGGCTGCGAAAGCGGGCGGAATCCTTTTTCTGCTCGGCCGCCTTCCGCGCGGCGGCAAGCGCCTTATCAGCCTGCTCATCAAAGGCCAGCGCACCGGCAAGGTAGAAGTAGAAGGCCGGGTTATCATCCGGCAGCACCTTTTGGTCGATCGCCCGCTGAAACACCTTGGCCGCCTCGGCGGGACGCTCGGCGAGCAACAGTCCCACGCCCCAGACCAGGAACACTTCGGCGGCCTGGTCGCCGCCGGTCTTGACGGCCAGATCGAAGAACTCGGCCGCGGTTTCGAACTGCTTGTTTTCGGCGGCCAACAGGGCCACAGCGTAGGACCTGCCGAAGTCGAGCTTCTTCGGTTCGTCCTTGGCTAATTTCCGAGCGGTTTCGACCAGCCCACGCATCAACTCGGCGTCACCGCAGAGCGTTTCGGCTTCACTGCCGAAGGCTTCCAGCGTGCCGGTTTTCGCCACCGCCTCGCCAAGGATCGCAAGCAGCCGCTCAGTCTGTTTGGTCTTACGATAGATCTCACTCAGGCTGCGGTAGCCGGTCAATGTGGGGGTCTCTTTCATCAGCACCAGGTAGAGCGGCTCGGCCTTGTCGAGTTGTTCCGCCTGGCGGTATTGCCCGGCCAGGAAATATCCCAGCGGCACGTTTTCCGGGTCGTCGGCACGGAGTTTTTCCAGCCGGTCGATGAGTTCTTGCTGTTTGCCGAGCTTTTCAAGCACCTCGGCCAGCAATTTGTATGGGGCGGTTCCCTCGCTGTCGAGCTTCTCCTTGAAGCAGGCTTCCAAAGCGGCAAGTGCCAGATCCGGTTTGCCGCGCTGGGCGTGAACCCGGGCCAGGTTGAATTCCAAGCGGCCCTTGTTGGGGTCCGCCCGGTGGGCCTGCTCGAAGGAGGCCACTGCTTCGTCGGCCCGACCGGCACGTAGGAAGCATTCGCCGAACAGGTTGTAGGTCAGTCCCGGCTCGCCCAACAATACCTTCTTAAGTCTATCATCCAGCCCGGACTTATTGGGATGGTCCAACGCGTCGCGCACCCGGGCGAAGTTATCGGCGGCCTTGCCGTACTGTTCGACCAAGTGGTAAAGCCGGCCCATTTCCATCCGCAAGAGGATCTCGGCAGCGGTTTCATTTTCGCTGGTCCGGGCGGCCACCGCCTTTTCGTAGAGTCCGACGGCCCGAGCAAAGTCGCCGTGTTCGGTCAGATAAACCCCCAGCCGCCGCAACAGCAGCGGGTCGGCATCTTCGATTTCCGCCGCCTTAAGCGCGTAGCGGACCGCTTCAGCGTGACGCTTCAGCCGGAACGCTAGGGGTATAATCGCTCGGGCAACGGCAACCGACTGCGGATCGCACCGCAGCGCCCGTTGATAGAGTCGCAGCGCCTCGGCATATTTCTGCTGCCGCTGGAGCATTCGCCCGGCTGCAAACAGCGAGAGCGCCTCGAGCCGATCTTCGTCGGCCTCAGTTCGCGGCCGCCTGGAGACCAGCGGCTTGGGGACGTCCTCAAGAACCAATGGACCGGCTTGGCTAACGCCGAACATGAGCAGCGCCGCGAAGCCGGGCAGCCACCAACACGGCCGTAGCAGATGAAGGTACACAGCAGACCTCCCGTGACTGATCTACCGTTTAGCCGCCGGGCTTGCCCGGCGCGGTTGCAGTGGAGCATATTGACACCCAGCCACGCGCCGGGCCAGCCCGGCGGCTAAACGGTAGATCAGTCCCGGGAGGGCTGCGGTGTACCTTCATCTGCTACGGCCGGG
>JAUWHT010000179.1 GCA_030605745.1 Pirellulales bacterium
TGGTTGCTCCGATCTTTCCTTGCCATCGCCAGCCTCCTTGCACTGCTAGCACATTTAGGCGCAACAGGAGAGGCAATAGCATAACAACCCCGCTATTTCTTGCCAACATCATGAGGCACTACCCAATTTTCAATTTGCAATTACGAAAAAAGCCCCGAGAACCGTTTTGGGTCTCGGGGCTTTTGTCTTCTGTGGGTTGTGCTGCGAGCCTACAAACCACCTCCGACCCCGCGACCACGGGGGCTAAAGTAAAACCAGAAATAGGCGGTTTGGGTCGAACTCATGGCATCCTGATCGTCGCCCGGGTCGGGCGAACTCCTCCTCCTATTCTATTCTCGCATACCGTGCGGGAAAAATCAAGGGCTCAAATCTCCGACCATACGCCGGGGATGGGCACCGGGTAGCGGCCGTCCGCGTCGGCCTGGACCGGCGGGGGGGTGTCGTAATCCATGGTGTCGATATTCGGGCAGAACTGGAAGTTCGACGCCATTGCTTCGTCCCAGGTGATGATCTTCCCGGAGTGAACGGCCGCCCGGCCCATCAGGTCCGCGAGGTTCGAGTACGCCGCGCGCTTGGCCTCGTTCTGCGGCTTGTCGTTGCGGATGCTGTCCAGCAGCACGTTCCACTCGGCATCCCAAGGATTGAACTTCTCTTTGGGTGCTTTCCAGACGATGTTGTCCTTGGCTATTCGCTGGTCCTTGTAGATCTGCACCGTGCCGGCATGGACGTTGCCGGAGAACTGGGCCGCACACTTGGTCCCGTGGATGTAGGTGGCGAATTCGCGGTGACAGTGCCCCCCCAGCCAGCGGACGACGTCGGTCGCCTTCGTTCCATCGGGGAAGGTCCACTCGATGGAGAAGGAGTCGAGGCCCTGGCCGCAATCGGCGCTGTTTGCAGCGCGGCCGCCGATGCCGTGTGCCGAGACCGGCCAGTCGCCCTTGATCCAGCAGATCTCGTCGATCTGGTGGACGTTCATCTCGGCGAACAGGCCGCCCGAAACCCAGAAGAAACGAGTGAAGTTCCGGATCTGCCAGAGCAATTCGTTTTTGTCCGGCGGCTTCTTGCCCATGATCCCGCAGGGCTGCATCCGGTAAGCCCGGATGAGTTGGATATCGCCCAGCGCCCCGTCGCGAATTCGCTTGATGAGTTCATGGCGGTTCACGCTGTGGCGGCACTGCAGGCCGGCGGCGATTTTCAGGTTCTTCTTCTCCGCCTCTGCTCCGGCCCTGATAAGTCGCCGCAGGCCCGGCGGGTCGGGTGCAAACGATTTCTCCATGAAGGCGTTCACGCCCTTTTTCACGGCGTATTCCAGTTGGGTCGGGCGGAAGCCTGCAAAGTTGGTCAACATTGCGACGTCGCCTGGACCGAGGCAATCGATGGCCTTCTTGTAAGCGTCGAACCCGATGAATTGCCGGTCCTTCGGTACATCGATCCGATCGCCAAACTGCTTGCTCAGGTTCTTGTGTGATGCGCTGAGCCGGCGCTGGACGATGTCGGCCATGGCGACCAGCTTGACCGGGCCGTTGGCGGAGTTCATCGCGTTGAGAACCGCACCGCTCCCTCGGCTGCCGGAGCCGATAAGCGCCAGCTTGATCGTGTTGTCCTCCGCGGCGTGTACCCGCGGAATGGCCACTCCCGCCAGCGCGGAACCCGCGGCCACCTTCCCGCTCCACCCCAAAAACTCCCGACGCGAGGACTTCTGCGTCTTCGCATGTGACGATTGGAATTCTTTGTTCATGACTGTTCTCTCCTGTTTGTGAACATGGATTTCCCGTTTGCGCCTGCCTGGAACCGCTCCAGGCTGGTAATATCCTCTATTTTCCTACCACGGGTACCGTTTGTCAACACTGCAAAAGAGGTGGCAGTGAACTGCCACCCCCTCGGCCCTCGCCCCTGGCCCCTGGCCCCTGGCCCCTCGGCCCTCGCCCCTCGCCCCTCGCCCCTGGCCCCTCGCCCCTACCTACTTGCGAAACACGCTTCCCTGGCCGACCTGCTGGAAACCGAGTTTACGGTACGTGCCAACCGCGGCGACGTTGCGCTGCGTGGCTTGGGCTTCGACCAGCGTGATGCCCTGGCGGATGAACTGCCGGAAGGCTTCGCTTAGTAGGAAGATGGCCAGACCGCGCCGGCGAAGCGACTGGTCGACTTGAAGCTCGATCAGCCCGGCCGCCCGGCCGATGCCGCATCTGCCGCTGGGCTCCATGCTTCGGAAGGTAGCCCGGGCCACCGCCGGTCCGCCGCCGCGGGGAACCAGTTCGAATCGGGTAAGATCGAAGTCGCCGACGGTGCAGGCTTCCCACCAGGTGCGCGCCGGCGGGTCAACGGTCATCTCGACGACCATCCGCCGTCGAATCTGCATCTGCTGCCGGTCGATTACTGCCTGAAAACCGCCAAGCCGGCGACGGAAGATCAGCGTCTGCTCGATCTCTTGGTAGCCGTGCGAGCTGAACAACTCGTGGGCGACGCTGTCGCAGTGCAGTACACCGGGCAGCTCGCTGCCGCCGTAGAGTCCCAAGTAGAAAGGGCTGAGCGGGTGAATGCCGCCCCCGTAGAGGACTCTGGCCCCGCGGCGGCGCAGGTATGCCTCGCACCGCTCCAGCAGTCCCGCAGCCACCCCGGCCACCGGGCAATCGGGCCGCACCAGCACCAGGCAGGTCAGGCCTAATTCCGTCGAGAGCCGGTCTCCCGACTCGTTGGGGCCAAAGCCGGCATGGGCGAACCCGACCGGCCGGTCGTCATCGCGGGCGATGATCAGCCCCTGGTAGTCAAAGTAGAGCTTCGCGAACACGAGTTGCTCGAACAGGTCGGGCGAGACCGGCTGCATCAGCCCGGGCTGGTCGCTGCGGCTCCGCCAAATCGCCGTCAGCACCGGCGGGTCGGTATTGCAAAACGCGCGATAGTTTAGCATCGCATACTATGAGGACTGGAAGCCGCTTAGCGACGATCCAGCAGATTATAGAATCGCGGTGCGAGTCCTGCTAGTGCATACCCGCTCGGCCGCTTGCTCGCCGCCGTGGATGCAGTTGGGAATGCCCACGCCATGATAGGCGTTGCCGGCCAGTTCCAGGCCGGGTAACTTCGCCGTCCGGGCTTCGATTCGGGCGACCAGCGTCTTGTGGCCCACGTGGTACTGTGGCATCGTGCCCGGCCAGTGGGCAATATCGCAATAACCGGGCTGGCCGCGGACGTGCAGCAGCAGGGCCATGTGCTCGAGGACCAACCGGCGGAGTCGCCGGTCGTCCATTTCGGCCAGTTCCGGCCGCAGCGCCCCGCCCACAAACACCCGCAACAGCAGCTTCCCTTCCGGTGCCCGATGGGCGTACTTCTGGCTGCTGAAACTGCACGCGAGGATCGGGTTGTGCTCGACTGCCGGGACCACGACACCCATCCCATCCAGCGGATGACCGACCTGGTGGCGGTCGTATCCCAGCGAAACGACGGCCGTACCCGAGTGGCTGATCGTGCCGATCGCTGCGGCCAGTTCCGTATCGATCGGCTCCAGCAGTCGGGCTGCCACCTTCGATGGGGTGGCCAGGATCACTGCGTCGAACTGCTCGCGACCGGTCGCCGACGGAGTCGCCTCCCACAGCCGCCAGCGGTCGCCGCATCGCTCGATCCGCTCTAGCGGCGTGTTCAATCGCACGGTGCCGACCGGCAGCCGCGCTGCAATCGCTTCAACCAGGCTCGATAGCCCATCGCGCAACGTGACGAACATGCTGTATCGGGCGCCGCTTTCGGTTCTCGCTTTCGGCCGGGCTTTCATCTGCCGGCGCATCGCCCGGATAAGGCTGCCGTGTTCGCGCTCCAGCTCGCGGAACCGGGGCAAGGTCGCCAGGACACTCAGCTTTTCCATGTCGGCCGCGTACACCGCGCCGACCAGCGGCTCGACCAGCCGCTCGAAGGCCTCGCGTCCCAGCCGCCGCTGAACAAACGCGGCCATGCTCTCGTCGTGGTCGTCCTTTCGCGGCGGAATGAAGTATTCAAAGGCGGCGCGGAGCTTCCCCAACGGACTAAGAATCGGTGTAACTACCAGCGGCCACCAGCGTGTGGGGGCCATCATCAAGAACCCGTCGGGCAACTTGTGCAGCCGACCGGAGCGGACCACATAGGTCTGCCGACAGGCCGGATTGGTCTGGATGAACTGATCGCCCAGTCCCAGCCGCTTGCACAGGTCAACGCCCCATGGGACCGTGGTGATGAAATTGTCGGCGCTCTGTTCGACCTGGAAGCCCTGCTGGTGTACGGTGGAGAGCACGCCGCCGAGCCGCGGCCTGGCTTCCCACAGACAAACTTCGCAGGAAGGATCCAGTTCGACCAGCCGATGCGCAGCCGCCAGTCCGGAAATCCCGCCGCCGATCACTGCGATGCGTCGGGGGGTGCTGCGCTGGTTCACGCTACTTTTTCGCGCCGCCGCGGTTACCGGGGTTGCCGGGGCCGGTGCCCGGACCGTCGTTGATGGGCGGATTGCCTGGTGGTTGCCCATCTTCTCCATTGCCCACCCCGTTGTTCCCCTTCGGAGTGCTGGCAGGGCTGATGGAGGCCGCGCTCTCGCCGCCTCGACCGACGCGCTCGACCAGTTGGCTTGGGTCACCGATCCCAGTGGCCGTTGAGTTCATGTCGTCTCGAAGCGAGCGACCGAACGAACTCAAGACTACAAACGTACCCACGACTACAAACCCAAGGATGCAGAATCACTCCGGGACGGCCAGCCCGCGACGATTGTGACGGTTGCAGGATTTGTGACTGGTCATCGAAGTCCTCCTGTTGCAAACTCTATAGAAGCCCTATTCTATAGTCAATTATACGCCACGCAAACGCCTCATGCGGCCTATATCCAAAGCTGCAGCCGGCCGTCGAGCATGTCGGGCAGGGCCTTCTCGACGTGCTGGCGAACCTGGCGGGGGTGGTACCGGGTGCTGAAGTGGGCAGCAATGATCAACTCGTTGCGGAAACGATCGCGACGCTCGACCAGGTCGTCCAGGTGCATGTGTCCGAACTTGTGGATCCGGTCTTTGCGATGCCCCGGGGCGACAAACGTCAACTCCATGATCAGCACCTCTGAGCGAAACATCGCCTCGCAGGCATCCAGCCCGACAGGCGCACTGTCGCCCAGGTAGGCCACCCGGGGCAGGCGGACCTCGTTGGTTACCTCGGTGCCGGCCAGCCGCAGGTCGCGGATCTTCTCGCCGGGGAGGCCATGGAACTCGGGCTTGAGCTTCCGCCGCCGCTGGTGGACCACGAATCCCAACGAAGGCACCGTGTGCTTCGTGGCCGAGACGGTCACCACGTGCTCGCGCGACAGCTCGATTTCATCCCCGGGCCCGGTGGGCACCAGTTCGCACGGCAGCCGGCCGCGGTCTATCCGGCTGAACAATCGCAGGATCCGCCTGATCGGCTCGACAGCCATCTCGGGCAGGTAGATCCTCGGCGGCTCCATCTTCATCATCCGGCGCCGCGCCACGTACACCGGCAACGCCACCAGGTGGTCCATGTGCGTGTGCGATACAAACCAGTTCGGCGTGCCCATGAACGACCACGGCTGGGCCCCCAAGTCGAACCCGATCTTCAACTCCGGGATCCGCCAATACGTCTGCACGGCAGCCCGCGAGTACCCTTCGATCGAAAGGTCCTTGTGCGTGATCGTTTTGACGGGCAAGTTGTTGATCATGGCGTTCAGGGGCCAGGGTCCAGGGGTTCGGTGCATTCGAGATTTGGCAGTATCCAGATTTCGCCGAACAGGTCGTTCTGTTCCACACGGACCTGGCCGTGGCAGACCAGTTCCAGGACGGCCAGGAAGATGCCAGCCAGCGTGGATTTGTGCATGCCGGGCTCGAACAAACCGCTGAAGGCCAACTGCCCCTGCTGCACGAGCCTGGCATGGATGCGGCTCATGTAGACGTGGATCGGGGTGTCGTCGTAAACGATGCTCGACGGTCTGGCAGCCTCGGTGTCGCGGATTATCCGCCCGAATGCACTGACCAGGTCCCAAAGCTCCACCTCGTGGATTGGCTCCTCGGCCAGGTTTCGCTCGCGCGGAGGCAGGTCGCTCCCGAGCCGGGGATAGTGCTGTTGCCAGTTGCGACTCCGCTCCTCCAACATGCTGGCCGTGTCGCGGTACTGCTTGTACTCCAGCAGACGCCGGACCAGCTCCTGCCGGGGATCTTCGATCTCGTCCTGGATCTCGTCGGCCCTGGGAAGCACCTGCTGCGACTTGATCTCGATCAGCGTGCTGGCCAGCGCCAGGAAATCGCCCACCGCGTTGACGTCCAACTGCTCCAACACCGCCAAATACGCAAGGTACTGGTCGGTGATCATCGCGACAGGGATATCGCAGATCTCCACCTCGTGCTTGCGCACCAGGTACAACAGCAGGTCCAGCGGACCTCGGAACACGTTTAGATCGACACGGAAGTCCATCGGCGGGGTGGCTGATAGTACGGCAGCAGGGTTGTGGGAGGCGTCTCCGACGGCGAGAACGACTCTGTAGTCTAACGGCCGGCAGTCTGCACGGCGAGTGGTCGGCAGGAGCCGCACGACTGTTTCAGCCGCAAAATGACGCTGATCCCGCATAATCAGTTTCGTCCGGACGTCCAGTCCAACTTGAAGACACTTGTTCTAAACCGCGACCCAGTATACACTTGCAACCGGTAATCAAGGGAGAAAGCAAAGCGGTGAAACACGATCAACTTTGGGCTCCCTGGCGACTCGAGTACGTCCAGGGCGACAAGGACCTGTCCGAACCGGACGAATCGCTCGATTTATTGCAAGGCGCAGACCCGAATTGCTTCCTCTGCCGGTGTGCGGCCGGGGGACCCGATCGCCGCCGGCTGGTCGTCGACCGGGGCCAACACGCGGTGACCATCCTGAATCGCTACCCGTACAACAACGGGCATCTGCTGATTGCCCCTCGGCGGCACCTGGCCAGGCTGGACCAACTGGGCGATGATGTCCAACTGGAATTGACCCGGACGATCGCCCGAATGGTCGGCCTGCTGAAAAAAGTGCTCCGTCCAGAGGGATTCAATATCGGGTTGAATCTGGGCCGTGCCGCTGGTGCCGGTCTGCCGAACCACCTTCACTGGCACGTGGTGCCCCGCTGGCAGGGCGACACCAACTTCATGCTCGCGGTGGCGGGCATCAACGTCATCCCGCAATCGCTCGACGAGTTGTGGAGCGCACTCCATAAAGCCGCGACCGGTGGTCGCGATTGAACTGACAATCGCGCGATTTTCTGCGAACCGCTGGGCGCGACCAACGGTCGCGGCTTTATGTCTCCCATGCTAACGCGCTGGGCAAGCCCAGCCGCTACACTAAACGGTTCCCTTTCCGGCCCGGTCGCGGTATCCTCAAGTCCATGAACAACGAGCCTTTTTCGATCGAAGTGGCCGAGCGGGTGCGGCGGCTGCCGCCGTATCTGTTCGCACAGATCAATCGGCTGATGTACCAGAAGCGTCGGGCGGGCGACGACGTGATCGACCTTGGGATGGGCAATCCGACCGACCCGCCGCAGGACCTGGTCATCGAGAAGCTGGCCGAGGCCGCCCGCGACCCGAAGAACCACGGCTACGCCGAGCCGCAAGGGATCATGAGCCTCCGCCGGGAGGTGGCCGGCAAGTACTTCAAGCAGCACGGGGTCCGGCTCGATCCGGAGCGGGAGGTGATCCTTTGCCTGGGCTCGAAAGAGGGATTCAGCCATACGTGCCTGGCGTTGTTGGGACCGGGTGATACGGCGATTGCGCCGGCCCCCTATTACCCGGCCCATCTTTACGCCGTGGCCTTGGCCGCTGCCAACTCGATCCTGCTGGAAGTGACCGACAGCCAGAAATTCCTTTCCAACATCGACTACACCTGCCGGCACATGGTGCCCAGGCCGAAGGTGCTGATCGTGAACTTCCCGCACAACCCCTCCACGGCAGTCGTGGGGCCGGAGTTCTACGTCGAGGTGGTCAAGCTGGCCAAGCGGTACGGGTTCATGGTCATAAGCGACCTGGCCTATGCCGACGTGTCGTTCGACGGTTACAAGACCCCCAGCTTCCTGGCCGCGCCCGGGGCGATCGACGTGGGCGTGGAGTTTACAACCATGAGCAAGGGCTACAACATGGCCGGCTGGCGTGTAGGGTTTTGCGGCGGCAACGCGGAGATGATCCGCGCGCTTTCGACGATCAAGGGCTACTACGACTACGGGATGTTCCGGCCGATCCAGATCGCTGCGATCATGGCGCTTCGTCAGACTGACGCGGCGGTCGAGGCCCAATCGGCCGCCTACCAGCGCCGCCGCGACGTGCTGTGCAATGGGCTAAAGCGCCTCGGCTGGCCGATCGAGCGTCCCAAGGCCACGATGTTCGTTTGGGCCAAGATGCCCGAACCTTGGGCCAGCCGCATCAGTTCGTTCGACTTCGCCATGAAACTGCTCGACGAGGCCGACGTGGCCGTCAGCCCCGGGGCCGGCTTCGGTCCGGCAGGCGAAGGACACGTCCGGCTGGCACTGGTCGAAAATGAAAACCGGCTGCGCCAGGCCGTACGACAAATCGGCCGATGTCTGGGAAAGGGATAGGGGTTAGGGGACAGGGATTAGGGATTAGGGATTAGGGATTGGAACTTGACTCTAATCCCCAATCCCCAATCCCTTTTAACCTCTTGTGGGTGCGCGCAAAAAAATGAGGGCTCCTGCTCGCCGGTACAAGAACCCTCACTCTAGGCTGCACGAACTCGGCAAGTGGTTACAAATGCCTCGTCCGGAGACCCGCAGCCATCATAAGAGCTATCGGGCCGATGTCGCCGGAGACTTTAAGTGACATCCTTGACGTGGCCGGACGCTCCGGTCCGCCGCAACCCCCAACCCAGAAAGGCTCCCCAACATGACGCGACCAACAATCCGAACCACAATCGCCCAGCCATTGCCGGCTCGGCCGATCAGTCTACGCCCACGTCAAACCATCCGAATAACGGTCTCCCACGCACAAAAATCACGCTTGTTTTAGGCCTAGTTGACGATAGACGGGCAAGCTGCTACACTTATAGGGGAGATGGTAAAAAGCGTCTATATCGAAACAACCGTGGCCAGCTATTTTACGGCCCGTCCCAGTCGGGATGTGAATGATGGTTCGCCAGCTTGTGGAAAACGCGGGCTACCGCTGCCCGGAACTTTGTTCGCCCGACGAGTTGTTGGAGGCCGTTCGATGAACGATCCCATTGTCGAGGAAGTTCGGCGCCACCGCATGGAGCACACCCGCAAGTTCGGCGGCGACTTGAAGCTTATCTGCGAGGATTTGCGGCGCATTCAGCGCGAGTCCGGTTGCCGGGTCGTTCGTCGGCCGCCGAAACTCTTGGCGCCGGTTAAAGAATCCCAAGACGGGACGCAAACGACACCACAGCCGTAGTATCGCAGCGGGGGATTGACTAGAGTACTGTAGTTTTGTGCGGTATAGTCAATCCAGATGGGTCGTTTCGTCCACGCCGAAGTGGGCCGACAGGCCGGGGCGCGAAAAAACAGGGCGGAAGAAAAGCGAACCCGAATTGGGTATGGTGTCCCCGAAATTCGGGATTGCGCAAAAGGAGCAAAACATGGAAAGCAGGGTGACTTTTGGAGAAGTGTTGGAAGCTACCGACAAATTGTCTCTTGAAGAGCAGGAGACGTTGGTCAGCACTCTGCACCGACGCATGATAGAGCGTCGACGGGCAGAGCTGGCTAAAGACATTCAGGATGCCCGGCTGGAGTTTGAGCAGGGACGCTGTCGCGCGGCAACCCCAAGTGAACTCATGAAGGAAATATCGTCGTGAAACGGATGTTGCTTCGATCCAGTTCCTTTGTTCGGACGGCAAAGAGGATGGTCAAAAAGCATCCCGGCATTGCCGGCGATATTCAAGCTGCCTTGGAACTCTTATCTGAAGATGCGTTCCATCCGCGATTGAGGACGCACAAGTTGAAGGGCAACCTTGAGGGTTCTTGGGCGTGCACCGTGGGCTACGACTTGAGAATAGTCTTCAGCTTCGCGAAACGCGAAGAATCCGAAGCCGTTCTATTGGAAGCAATTGGAACTCACGAAGAGGTTTACTGACCGAAGTCCCGGGGACACGAAGTTCCGCGAGTTCCACTTCCGGGGACATAAGACTTGATCCAGTTTGGGCTCCGTAATTCAGTAT
>JAUWHT010000156.1 GCA_030605745.1 Pirellulales bacterium
GAGGGTTATTCGGCAAGAAACCCCCGCTATTTGCGGTGTGATCCATGCCGCCCTCACCCTCTGCCCCTCTCCCAAAGGGAGATTTAAAACACGTTCTAAGCAGATTCAGTCATGAAACTGACATATGATCCACGTTACGGCATCGCATATCTGCGGCTGTACGAGAAGGCAGAGCAGGTGGAGACAATTCGGCTGAGCGATCAGTTCAACGTGGACATCGGGCCGGACGGGACAGTCTACGGCATTGAACTGCTAAATGCCAACGAGCAGTTGAGAGCAGAGGACCAAGGAAACCTGGTCGTGGTCAACGAAGCCAAGGGAGAGCGGCAAGAGATACCGCTGAGCGAATAGCCGAATTTGAGAGCACACGGGGCAGACTTATGAGCATTATCACACTGACCACCGACTTCGGCACCGGCAGCCTGTACGCGGCTGCCATGAAAGGGGTGATCCTCTCGATCAACCCCGAGGCTACCATTGTCGATATCACGCACGAGATCCCGCCGCAGGATATTCGCCAGGGGGCCGTGGTGCTGGACGACGTGAGCGAGCGGTTTCCGGACGATACAATCCACGTGGCGGTCGTCGATCCGGGCGTGGGGACCGATCGGGCGATACTTTACGTGCGGATCGGACAGCAGCATTACATCGCTCCTGACAACGGACTGCTAAGCCGCATAGCCGCGCGAACCGCCCCCTCGAAGCTGATCCACCTGGCCGAGCCCGAGTACTGGCTCGAAGAGGTCTCGGCCACCTTCCACGGCCGCGACATCATGGCCCCGGTTGCCGCCCGGTTGAGTCTGGGACTCGACCCGCAGAAACTGGGACCACCGATCGAAAAGCTGGCCGGACTCGATTGGCCGGAGGTCCGACAGACGCCCACAAGAATCGAAGGCGCCGTGCAGGAGATCGATTCGTTCGGCAACCTAGTGACCAACGTAACCGCCGAGATGCTTTCCGGCCGACCGACCGACGAGCGGGTGTGCATTATATGCAACATCTACGAAACCTGGGGTATCTACCGTACATACGCCGACCAACCCCGTGGGGCCTTCATCGCGCTTGTCGGCTCCAGCGGCCGCGTCGAGCTGGCCCTGGTCGGCGACAGCGCCGCAAAACGACTCGGCATCCAACTAGGTGCACCGGTAATCCTCAGTTGGGAATAACCACAAAGCCGCGACCGGTGGTCGCGCCTGAAAGCGGAAAGCTGATGGCTGAAAGCTGATTGCCCTCAATGCCCGAACCGACTCACGATGAACTCCGAACCTGGGACCGCACGCTCGTCTGGCACGCCTTCACACAGATGGCCGAGTACGAGCCGCTGATCATCGAGCGGGCGAGCGGGTGCGTGCTGGTCGATATCGACGGCAAGGAGTACATCGACGGCGTAAGCAGCCTGTGGTGCAACATCCACGGGCACCGGCATCCGGCGCTCGACGTGGCCGTCCGCCGGCAGCTCGATCGTGTGGCACACGTCACTTCGCTGGGCGCATCGAACCCGACGACCATCAAGCTGGCCCGGCGGCTGGTCGAGTTGAGCCCGCCGGGCCTGGAGCACGTCTTCTTCTCCGACGACGGGGCCACGGCCGTCGAGGTGGCCGTCAAAATGGCGTTCCAGTATTGGCAGCAGTGCGACCCGCCTCGGCCGGAGAAGACCTGCTACCTCGCCCTGGCCGAGGGCTATCACGGCGATACGCTGGGCAGCGTCAGCGTTGGCGGCATCGAACAGTTTCATGCGATGTTCCGACCGCTGCTGTTTAAGACCCTGCGCGTGCCCGCACCCGACCCGTATCGAACGCCCGAGGGAGTGACCGCCGAAAACCTGCTCGAACATTACCTGGGCACGGTCGAACGGGTGTTGGCCGAGCATCACCAGCGAATCGCCGCGATGGTAATCGAGCCCTTGGTGCAAGCGGCCGCCGGAATCATCGTCCATCCACCCGGCTATTTGCGCGGCGTAAGGGAGCTGACTCGAAAGTACGACGTGCTGTTGATCGCCGACGAAGTGGCCGTGGGCACCGGGCGGACCGGCCGGATGTTCGCCTGCGAGCACGAACAGGTTACGCCTGATTTGCTTTGCCTGGCCAAGGGGCTTACCGGTGGGTACCTACCGCTGGCCGCCACGCTTGCCACCGACCAGCTCTGGCAGGCATTCCTGGGCGAGTACGCCGAGAACAAAACCTTCTTCCACGGCCACACCTACGGCGGCAACCCGCTGGGCGCAGCAGTTGCGCTGGCCAGCTTGGACGTCTTCGAGGAAGAACAAACGCTCGCCCGACTACCAGAAAAAATCACCAGGCTCGGCGAGCACCTCCAACGCATCAAGCAGTTACCCCACGTCGGCCACGTCCGCCAATGCGGCCTCATGGCTGGCATCGAACTGGTCCGCGGCAAGCAGACCAAAGAACCGTACCCCTGGCACGAAAAACGCGGCATCCACGTCTGCGACCACGCGCGAACCGAAGGCGTCCTGCTCCGCCCGCTGGGCAACGTAATCGTAATCATGCCCCCGCTGGCAATCACCCTGGACCAATTGGACCAGATCGCCGGGGCAATCGAAAACGGCATTATTCATCAGAAGTCCGTTTAGCGGCCGGGCAAGCCCGATTTTCCGCAGGTTGTTTTTTCTGCTAAGACGATGGCAGTTGGGAACTGGGCGGCCGGGGCGAAAAAAAGGTTGAAAATCCGATAAATGTTAAAATAGGTAAACTTGCGCTGTGGAGC
>JAUWHT010000402.1 GCA_030605745.1 Pirellulales bacterium
AGACGGGAATCCCCGGGCCGCATCTCGGCATGAGCTATCCCGACCTGATCGAGCAGGACGGCCGCTACTGGATTACCGAAACGCAGAAGACGGTCGCCCGCGTGCATGAGATCGACAAAAGCCTGCTCGAAGACCTTTGGAACCAGGGCAATGTAAAAACCGTGACCAGGAAGGGGCTGGTTCTGGATTTAGGTCCCGAAGCGATCAAGCGTGGCGAAGTAGATTCGCCGAAGCTACCGAACCTGTCCGATGGCGGCGGCTTCGCCATCGATTTCTGGATCAATCTAAAAAAGTTGTCCGACGGCCAGGTCATCCTCGACAATCGCGACTCGGCCGGCAAGGGGTTTGTCGTCAAAACCGCCGAACACGGCGCGATTCGCATCGAGATGAACGATGGTGAAAACGTCGGTTTCTGGTCTTGCGACCCGGACATCCTCAAGCCGGGTATTTGGCACCACGTGGCAATTATCGTCGACGGCGGCCCGAACGTGATAACCTTTGTGGTCGACGGGATGTTTTGCGACGGAGGCGAGGTTCGCCAGTACGGCTGGGGCCGCTTCACGCCGCAACTGAGCGACGTAACAGGCTCCGGCAAGCTTCGCATGGTGCCGTCGCTCGCCGGAGAGTTGAAGCGGGTGCGAATTTACAACCGCTATATCCGCACATCGGAGGCGATCGCCAATTTCCACGCCGGGTTGTGAACGTAGCACAGGCTTCCAGCCTGTGGTTAGGGAACACAGGCAAGATGCCTGTGCCACGACATGAGAGATAACAATAATTTGGAGACAATGAGGTGTTGAGAAACTGGTTTACTGTCAGTGCTTTGGTGACCTTGCTGTTAGTCACTTCCGGCTGCCCGCAGTCGCAAAGTTCCGGCGACGGCAGCCGGGAGTTGAAACTGGCCTACGTGATGGCCCCCGGTGGACCGGCCCACGAAGCGGCCGAATACTTCGCCCAACTGGTCGGAGAAAAGACCGGAGGCAAGATCACTGTAAAGCTCTATCCCAGCGCACAACTGGGCAACGACAGCGAACTGGCCGACTTGCTCTCGGCCGGCAGCGTCGACCTGGTCCTGGGCGGAACCGCTCCGATCGGCTGGTCCCTGCCCCAGTACGGCGCCATCGAAGCACCGTTTGCATTCCGCGACTACGAGCATCTCGACAGGGTCCTCCAGGGCGACATCGGCCAGGAGATCGCCGACGCAATGTCCGAGAAACGCGGCATCAAGATTCTCGATTGGTGGCACCGCGGGCCGCGGTACCTGACCACCACCAATCGAAAAGTCACCAAGCCGGCGGACCTAAAGGGCCTGAAACTCCGAGTTCCCCAATTGCAGACTTACATGGAGGCTTGGGACATCCTGGGCGCCGACACTACGCCGATCACCTACAGCGAAATCTTCATGTCGCTGAAGCAGGGAATCGTCGAGGGCCAGGAGAACCCGCTCGAAGTAATCTACACCAGCAGCTTTCACGAGGTGCAAAAGTACGTGATGAAGACGCGGCACCTGCTGGGCGTCTACATGTTGATGGTGAACCAGGCAACCTTCGACGCTCTACCCCAAGACCAGCAAAACGCAATTCTGGAAACGGCCGTCGAAGCCGGCAGACGCGAGCACGAACTGATGCTAAAGTACGACCAGCAGTTCAGCACCAAGCTGAAGGAAAAGGGCGTACAGTTCGTCGACGTGGACGTCGAAGCCTTCAGAACCGCGGTACTGAGTGAGTTGCCCAAACGATTCAAAGGCAAATGGGCGCCGGGGTTCTTCGAGCGGATCGTGAACACCAAATGAAACGCAAGCAGCTTAGCGCGGGCGATTACCTGATTGCCGCCCTGTTTGCCACGATGATCGCCGTGGTGACCGCGCAAGTCCTCTGGCGATACGTCTTCGACAATTCGTTGGACTGGACAGAGGAGTTCTCCCGCCACGTGTTTGTCTGGATGACGTTCGTCGGGGCCGCGCTGGCGATCAAGGAAGGCACGCACATTCGCGTGAGTATCCTGGGCGACATGTTGCCCGCAAAACTCCAGAAGTGCCTGGCCTCGGCCTACCTGCTGTTGATCGCGATCTTTCTCGGCGCAATCGTTTTCTTCGGGTTCCAGCAGGTGAAGCTGACCGCCGGCCAGCGCACCAGCGGATTGGACTTGCCGCTGAATTACGTGCTGTACGCGTCGCTGCCGGTGGCGTCGTTGTTCGGCATCTGGTTCGCCATGCGCAACGCCGTGGCTGTGATAAGAGGCAAGACCGAGCAGGAACGCGGCCCGGAGGACGCATAAGTGCTGCTGCTCGTGGGGATCATGCTGCTGTTGTTGCTCACTGGCATGCCAGTGGCGTTCGCGATCGGCATTGCCTCGGCGGTTTATATTCTCCTGGGCAGCGCCGGGGTTCAGCCGATGGTGCTGGCGCAAATGACCGTCAGTGGGGCCGATTCGTTCATCCTGATGGCCGTGCCGTTCTTCATTTTTGCCGGCGAACTGATGAACGCCGGCGGAATCACCCGGCGACTGGTCGCTTTTGCCGAGGCGGCGGTGGGCAGCATCCGTGGCGGGCTGTCGTACGTGGTGGTGATCGTGAACATGATTATGGCGGGCGTTTCCGGGGCGGCCATCGCCGACGCGGCGGCCGTCGGCTCGGTGATGATCCCCAGCATGGTCCGAAGCGGCTACCGCCGCGGATTCGCCGCCACGGTAAACGCCGCCGCGGCCACCGTCGGACCGGTTGTGCCACCAAGCGTGGGCTTCATCATCTACGCCTCGGTGGCGAGCACCCCCAGCATGACCGTTTCGGTAGACAAGCTATTCCTGGCCGGGGCCGTACCGGGTGTTATTCTGGGGCTCTATATGATGGTCGTCTGTTGGATCGTCGCCCGACGGTCGAACCTGCCTCGGGGCGAAAGAACCTCGATCGGGAAGTTCCTGCTCGGACTGAAGGACGCCGTGCTGGCCCTGCTGAT
This sequence comes from Pirellulales bacterium, assembly GCA_030605745.1. Lineage (GTDB taxonomy): Bacteria > Planctomycetota > Planctomycetia > Pirellulales > Thermoguttaceae > JAUWHT01. The sequence goes on from JAUWHT010000402.1 coordinate 2,955, forward strand.
GCCGGTGATCATCCTGGGCGGAAATTGTGGGCGGGATAGTCACGCCGACCGAGGCCGGCGTGCTGGCCGTGCTTTACGGCCTGTTCGTTGGAGTTGTCGTCTACCGCGAGATCAAGCCCAGCGACCTGCCCTACCTACTGGCGAAATCGGCCAAGCAGACGGCTCTGATCATGTTCATTATCGCCGCGGCCAAGGCCTTCGGTTGGCTGCTGACCTTCATGGGTGCGCCCGAGGTGCTGATGAGCGGATTCGCCTTGATCTCAGATCAGCCCTGGGTGTTCCTGCTGATTATGAATGTGGTGATCATTCTCTTGGGCTGCTTCATGGAGGGCGGAAGCCTGATGATCATTCTCACTCCGCTGCTGCTGCCGGCGCTGATGAAGTACAACATCGATCTGATTCACTTCGGCGTGGTGTTCCAACTGAATATCATGATCGGCCTGTTGACCCCTCCGATCGGCATGTTGCTGTACGTGATCACCGGCGTGTCGAATGTTCCGATGAATGAGATCCTCAAAGACCTTTGGCCGTTTCTGATCGCGATCCTGATCGTGCTGCTGCTGATCACCTACATTCCGGCGATCACGTTGTTTCTGCCCGGCCTGATTGCAAGATGATTCTGCCGCCGTCCACGAGGAGCCACTTTCGTCACCGGCCGTTTCATGCTAGAAACAAGCGGTACCAGAGCTTATACCCTTTATGACCGGTTCATAACCACCCGGTCGAGGAGATAAAGACCTGTGCGAAAAAGCCGAGTCAAGGCAAAACTCAACCGCGGCGAACCGGTCTTGATTGTTACACTCCACCTGACCGATCCGTCCGTTTTCGAGTTGACCAGCCTGATGGGCTTCGACGGCATCTGGATGGACATGGAGCACCACACGTACAGCCTGGAGACGGGCGCCGGGCTGATGAGGGCAACGCGGGTAGGGGGTTCGGACATTATCGCCCGACCGGCCAAGGGCGAATTCATGCGGATGCAGCGGATGCTCGAAGCCGGGGCACAAGGCATCATGTACCCCCGATGCGACGACGCACAGGAGGCCGCCGAGGTCGTGGCCTGGGCAAAGTTTCCACCCCAAGGCAAGCGCGGCTGCGACGGCGGAAACCCCGACATGCCCTACCTGACCATGCCACTGGTCCCCTACCTGAAGCAGGCCAACGAAGAGACCTTCATCATGATCCAAATCGAGCAGCCGCACACCATCGACCATGTCGAGCAGATCGCCGCGGTCGACGGCGTAGATGTGCTGTTTATCGGCCCCGGCGACTTGAGCATCCAGAGCGGCGTCCCCGGCCAGTTCAACCACGAACTGATGCAGCAGGCAATACGCAAAGTCGCCCGGGCCGCCAAAAACCACGGCAAACACTGGGGCTGCCCCAGTATGTCGTGCGAGCAAACACAACAACTGTTGGACTTGGGCGCACGGTTCATTTGCCACAGCGCCGATATCATAATGATCAAGAACAGCCTGGAACAAATCCAGCACGATTTCGCCGCCCTAAACTTCACCTTCAACAACCAAGTCCTAATCCCTAATCCTTAATCCTTAATCCTTAAATCCTTAATCCCCCTATTATCATGGCCGGTCAATTGATCCCCCCTCCCGATTTGGCCCCCTCGGTGCCAAAGGACTGCACGCCCCAGCAGTGCATCGCGCTTTGGCTGGACCTGATGAGGACGGCCGACAAGCTGTTGATGGCCGGGCTGCGTCGCGAAGTCGGGCCGGAGGGTGATATCCAGGCCGCTTACCGCGAGTGGTACGCCCAGGATAGGGAGCAGCACGATCGTACCGTCGCGCGGATGATGCAGAAAATTAAGCACTGCGGAGGCAGCAATGCCGAGTGATGCGGTTCTGGCAACGTTGAAACATGTCTGGCAGACGCTCGAATCGCTGGACCTGCCCATGGCAGTCATAGGCGGAATCGCCGTGTCCACTTGGAAACACGTCCGCGTTACGCGAGACGTGGACTTACTCGTAGCGATCGGCGATACGAGTCCCGACGACCTTGTGAAGAGGCTCGCGGCTGTGGGGATTCGGCCGAAACGGCAAGACCCGCTTGTCAAGCTGTCGGACGCGGAGTTTCTACAACTAAAGTACGAACCGCCCGAGACGTTCGTGGACGTGCAGATCGACTTGCTTCTGGCACACTCTCCGTACCAACGGCAAGCCCTCTCGCGGCGAGTTCCCGTTCCCTCTTCCGAACTCGGATTCGACGTTTGCGTTTTATCGTGCGAGGACCTGATCCTACACAAGCTTCTGGCAGGTCGCATTATCGACCGGGCCGACGCCGCCGCGCTGCTGCGCGCTAATCGCCGGTCGATCGACAGCGGTTACCTTCTGAAGTGGACTGCTGCGCTGCGGCTGAGTGGAGAACTTGCCGAGATCTGGGATGAGGCATTCCCCGGCGAGTTGCCCCCGTCACTGGCCACACCGTGATCTGTTTGGAGTGTTGACAGGACTTTATGGATGACTATAATCAGTTGTTGTGCTAGCATCGCATGTAACGCCGGCGTCCCGCCGGCTGTAGCACAGGCTTCCAGCCTGTGGTGGCTGACAGACACGGCCCACAGGCTGGAAGCCTGTGCCACCAGATGCTTGACACCCGAAACACGATCTGATAAAATGATCTTATGATGAAAGTTCTCACCATCCGCTGCCCCGTCCGGTGTCTTGGTACGCCAGTCGACGATGATGCCCGCTGCACCGGGACATCGCTGCA
>JAUWHT010000390.1 GCA_030605745.1 Pirellulales bacterium
TCGGGCGTCGCGCTGAAGCTGGCCTGGGCATTGTGCCAACAGGCCAGCGGCGCCAAGAAGGTCGGTGAACGAATGAGAGACTTCCTCATGCAGGCGGTCGGACTGGCCGCACTGGGAACCGTGGCCGACGTCGTACCACTGGTCGACGAGAACCGGGTATTGGTCCGGTACGGCCTGAAAAGCCTTGCCGAGTGTCCGACCCCGGGCCTGGCCGCGCTGATGCAAATCACCGAACTCGATAGCAAGAAGGAATTGGATGCCGAAGACATCGGCTTTGCACTCGCCCCGCGACTGAACGCCGCCGGACGCCTCGGCCAGCCGCAACTGGCCGTCGAGTTGCTGCTTACCGACCGAGCGGAGCGTGCCCGGGAGCTGGCCCAGTACATCCACGGGCTCAACTCCACGCGCCAAAAACTGGAACGCAGTATCCAACTCGCGGCCAACAAACAGGCCAAGGAACAATTCAACCCCGCCGAAGACCCGGCATTGGTGCTGGCCGATCGCGGCTGGCACCAGGGCGTAATCGGCATTGTGGCCGGCCGGCTGGCCGAGAAGTACCATCGCCCGGTGGTGCTGATCTCGTGGGACCAGCTTGGGATCAAGCCGGGGGGCGGTTCGGCCCGAAGCGTACCCGGCTTCAACCTGCACGCGGCCCTGGAGGCCTGCGACGAATACCTCATTTCGCACGGCGGCCACGCGGCGGCCGCCGGATTGAAGATCGAAGAGGATAAGCTGGATGGCTTCCGCGCGGCGTTCTGCGACGTGGCCGCGGCGGAAATCAGCGAAGCCGACCGCACGGCCGAACTGGCCGTCGACGCTGAGGCGCCGCTAAGCGCGTTCACCCTGCGAGCGGTCCATCAGATCCAGCGGCTGGCGCCCTTCGGCCAGGGCAATGCTCGACCTATACTCTGCACCAGCGGCGCAACATTGGCGGGACCCCCACGAACGATCGGCGCCGACGGGCGCCACTTGTCGCTGAGGCTTTCGCAACACGGCGTGACGTTTCGAGCAGTGGCCTTTGGCGGTGGCGACTGGGCCGACGAACTGGCCACCCTGGACGGCCCGATCGACATCGCCTTCCGACCGGTGATCAATACATTTCGCGGCCGCCACAACGTCGAGTTGCAACTGGTCGACTACCGGGCCGCAGTAGGCTCGGGACTCGGGATTCGGGACTCGGGGCTGGAGGATTGCACTGAACACCCCGAGTCCCTCCCGGCGCGCCGGGACCGATATCCCTAGTCCCTGCAGTGTTTTTCAAGCAAAACCGCACAATACACGTGATGGATCAGGCCGAATTCCAAACCGCCAAGCAGCAAATGCTCCGCAAGCAGTTGCGGCGCCGGGGTATCCACGACCCGAAGGTCTTGGCTGCCATGAACAAGGTGCCACGCGAACGGTTCGTCTCCCGCCAGACGCACAACGAGGCGTATGCCGATCGGGCATTGGCCATCGACTGCGGCCAGACAATCAGCCAACCGTATATCGTGGCCCTGATGACCCAGGCCCTGGAGCTTTCGGGCAAGGAGATAGTCTTGGAAGTCGGCACCGGCAGCGGATACCAGGCGGCAATCCTGGCCGAGCTGGCCCGGGAGGTGTTCACCATTGAGCGCTATGCAAAACTGTCGAAGCAAGCTGCCGCCACGCTATCCGCCCTGGGTTACCGGAACGTCACCTTGATGGTCGGCGACGGCACGCTCGGCTGGGCAGACCGCTCCCCTTTCGACCGGATCATCGTCACGGCCGCGGCGGCCGAATACCCGCCTGCGCTGTTCAAGCAGCTCGACGAAGGGGGAATCCTGGTGATCCCGCTGGGTGGGCGAGACTACCAAACGTTACAAGCGATCCGCAAGGCAGCCGGCCGCCCACGCACAGTGAGCCTTTCAGCTTGCCGATTCGTCCCCTTGGTCGGGAACTGTTGACCTACCAACCAACTTGGACTACAATAGGTTTTTCTCGGGGCGTAGCTCAGCCTGGATAGAGCGCTGCGTTCGGGACGCAGAGGTCGCTGGTTCAAATCCAGTCGCCCCGACCTTCAAGGGGTCGTTGTCAGCAGTTGACAGTGACCCTTTACATAAAGACCCAACGATTCAAAGGAGGTACAAACTGATGATTTGGCATTTTCGCTCAGCCGGCTGGACCACTGCTCTGGCTAGCATCTTTGCGTTGGCTCTGGCCTGGCCGCTCCGGGCCGATGAACCTTTCGACTATTTCCGCAACTCCTGGAGCGTTATTGGGCTGAAGGACTACGAGCACGGCACGCGCATCACGCCCGACAACAAGTTGCTGCTGGCGGACGAATCCGTTCAATCCACGGTCGAAATGCGACTGGGACGACTGGTGGAGCCCTTGAGCCGCAAGCAGACCAAGCGACTGCTGGACGGCTGGCTGCCCGTGATTTTGATTACGGCTAACGACGGGCCAGTGAGATACGACATTACGCTTTGGGCTACGCCCTTACCTACTGTTAAGGGCTGGCAAAAGGCGTTTGACTGGCCCACCGAGGGCGAGAACTTCCTGAACTGGATAGTGGTCAAAGCGACCAACACGGGTGGGACGCCAGCCGAGGCGAAGGTATTGGTCACGCAAGGCAGGTCGCCCAAATTGATACGGCATGTCTTTGTCTGGTCGCTGGCCGCCGATGGGAGCGAGCAGGCCGTCGTGCGGATCCCGTATTTTCCGGTCGAAGACGCGTCGCTGTTCGCCAAGGAAGACCCGGAAGTGTGGCTTCAGCGGACGATCCGGTATTGGCGTGGTATCATGGCAAACGCTGCCCGGATTGACGTGCCTTGCCCCAAGGCAACCCAGACCTTACTGGCCTCGCACGTCTACCAACTGATCGGCCTGGACCATGGCGAGATGCACCTGTGGTGAAGGGTTTTATGAGAGTTTTTACATCCGCGACGGCGCATACCAGGTCATGCAACTGGAAGAGGCCGGCCTGCCGGACGCGGCCCGGAAGGCCATAGGGTCTTTTCTCAGCCATCAAAGGCCAGATGGCCGCTTCAGCTCGCAGGGGAAACAATTCGACGCCAACGGGCAGGCACAATGGGCCCTGTGGCAATTCTATAAGATCACCAATGACAAGGCGTGGCTCGAGAAAGCCTATCCACAGATGCGCCGGGCCGTGGACTGGCTGATGAAGGCTCGCCGCCAGGCCCCTGCCGACTCGCCTTTTGCCGGGGTGCTGCCCAACGCCGTGGCCGACGGAGAACATTTGTGGGATGGCAAGCACCATATCGTGGGCTACGACTTGTGGAACCTCCGCGGGCTGCTGTGCACCGCTGAAGCGGCACACGTGCTGGGCAAAAGCGATGAGACCAAGGAGTTGCTGCGGGAAGTCAAACTCTACCGGGCCACCATCGACGCGGCCTGGAAGCAAACCGGTTTACCCTACTTCCCGCCGAGTTGGGAAAAGGACGGCACCCACTGGGGCAACACGGAAATCCTTTGGCCCACCGAGTTATTCGCCCGGGACGACCCGCGGGTGACCGCACTCATCGACGAGGTCCGCCAGCGACATGGCGGCGGATTCACCGAGGGGCTGATTCGATGGATCGGCGGCGCCTTGAAATGGCACGTTGGCTCAAAGCCCGTCCACCTCTACATGTCCACCTACACCACGATGGCATCCTTGGTGCGAGGCGAGCATGAACAGGTGGTTGAAGACTTCTACTGGTACCTGTTGCACTCGACTGCCACGCACGGTTTTCCCGAAATTATTTTTTACGAGCGCCGAGATGCGGCATTTGCTATACCGCACCTCACCGGCGCGTGCAATTACGCCCTGATGCTTCGTCACATGCTCATCCACGAACAAGGTGACGAATTGCACCTGCTCTCCGCCGTACCCGACTGGTGGCTGGCTGAGGGCAAGGAAATCCGCATCGAGCGCACACCCACGCACTTCGGCGTGATGAGTCTCAAGGTGCACGGCACCGCAGCGGGCGTGCAGGTGGAGTTCGACCCGCCGAAGCGACAGCCACCCAAGCGAATCGTGCTGCATCTGCCCAAGTCGCGACGCCTGGTAGGCTCGCTTGCAGGCGTCGAAGTGGCCGTGCGATCCGACCAGAAGAAACGCTGGGACTTCCCCGCCATCGTAAAATTGTATCGTAAACAGGCCAAACGCTAGATCACCATCGCACATGTGCCCTGTATTGTGGGTATCTCATGAGGAGAGATGAAAAATGGAAAAGATGAAAGCAGGTTTAGTAATAGGTTTGATCTTATGTCTAACGCTGGCTGTTAACAGCAAAAGATGTGATGCAGAGCAAAACAGTGGGCTGGTTGCCTGTTGGTCCATGGACGAAGCCCAGGGCAAAATCATCAAGGATAAGAGCGGCGGTGGCAACAAAGGCAGCATCCATGGCGCAGAATGGGTAGAAAACATACCAGGGCACGCCTTAAAATTTGATGGTGTAGATGACTATTGTATCAATTACATTCCCATCTATCCCCTGAGCTAAGAGAATCTGAAAGAGAGGTTTTTCTTGGGAAATTGGGAGGGTTAAAGAAGAAACTGGAGACGGTAAGAATTATCTCTTCAGATTTCAGACAGTTGAAAGGCAAGATAAAAAAAGAATTAATCTCGCTTGAGGAAAAAGCAAAAGCCTCTTTCACCCGCTCTGAAGCAGAAGAAATCGCATCCTCTATTACCCGCCTGGATGCGGTCATTGCGGCTTTTGAAGAAGGAAAATTAAACAAAAATTACCTCTGCTATGTAACCAACCCCATAACCAATCAGCATATTCTTCCCCGGACATCTTCTATCCCCGGAGTTCTTTCTGATGAGATCTCTATTGTTGCCTGCCCGGGAGAGTATGAACCGGCAAGTTTCGTTATCCATCCCCTGTTTTCTTCTATTAAATCCGCCTGTCAATACACTGCTTCAGGCAATTGAGGAAGCGAAGAAATCCAATAATCCGGAGATGAAGGGGATTGCTTCATCTGCTCAAAATTATCTTGGGAGATTAGATGTTAAAACCGGTGATTTAGATGTTATCAGAAAAAAAATGATTGATTTTATCCTTGAATTGGAGGGCGGATTTCGAGTGAAAGCTATTGTACGAAAAAGGTTGGCCAAAGCCAAGCGGAGGATTCAGCGTCGGCTGCGTCCGATCCGCTGGTGCGAGCAGCCCAAGGAGTTTTTCCGGGAAGCCGTGATCGATGCCGACGGTACGATTGCCGAAACCACCGGCGAGTGCAAACAGGGCATGGACATCGCCTACAACGGCAAGTGGGGTTATCATCCCCTGGTGGTTTCCCTGGCGAACACGGGCGAGCCCTTGTATTTGATCAACCGCAGCGCATGTGAACTGGGGCATGTTCTTTTAACCTACCGGAGGATCCAGTCATGACTAAGGTTGGACGAGTTACCCTACCGTCTATCACCGTGGACCAGATTGCAGGAGCTTTGGTGTTGTTGACCGTACTGCTCGGCGCTGAGGCCGATGCCGAAGAGTCAAACCAACAGCAACTGCCCGGGAAAAATATCGCCTTGGGGAAGAGTTGTACATTTTCCTCGTCTCCCAACTATCCAGGCTGCACAGACCCTGGCGACAAGACGCAACTGACCGATGGGCAACTGGCCAAGGGCCAATTCAAGACCCAAAAGGGGGCCGTCGGTTGGCGCGGCGTGCGGTATGTCGCGATCACCGTGGACCTGGGATGCGTCGAGCCGATTGCCGGGGTCTCGTTCCGGACGGCCGCCGACACGGCGCACTGGCCGGCACTGGTCTGTGTGCTGGTCAGCGACGACGGCGCCACGTACCGCGACGTGGGCGATCTAGTGAGCTTGGACCACAAGATTCGTGGTCCGTGGCCCAACGGGTATGCGGTTCGTCGGCTGAGTACCGCGGAGTTGCGCACCCGGGGCCGGTTTGTGCGCTTCCTGGCCATTACGCCGCCGGGGAGCAGGAGGCTGTTCGTGGACGAGCTAGAGGTGTTCCGCGGACCTGCGGAGCTACTCCAACGTGAACCGGGTGGAGAACCCGTTGGTGACATGGAAGAGTATTTCGTTCGGTGGCGGATTGAGTGGAGCGCCCGACGGCGCTTTGAGGCCGACGCGGCGGGAATCGAGCAGGCGATCCGCAGCGCCGATTTGCCGGATGAGTCGGCCAGGACGCGCCTGTTGGGGCGGTTGGCGGAGGCCAACAAGGCACTGCAATCGAGCACGGTTCGGGCAGATAAATCGTTCCGCGCCGCGCTGCCGGACGCCCGACGTGCGGATAACGAGTGGCCGATGACCGTATTGCCGGGGATGGTTGCCCAGGTGTGGCTGACGTTCCACGTCACGGATCTGCCGCCTGGTCAACACGCCGGCACGATCGTCATCAAGTCCGAGGAGATTGACAAACTCGGCGTTCCGATCCATCTGCAAGTCTATCCGCTGGCGTTTCCCGAGCAGACGAGTTTGTGGCTTGGTGGATTTAGCTATACCAACGGTGGAAGAGCAGACGGCCTGACGACACAGAACCGTAAGCAATTTGTGGAGCACCTTCGCCGTCACTTTGTCAATGCCCCGTGGGCAACGGCGAGTGTGATGATGAACTTCGATTTTTCCGACGACAACTCGGTGCGTCTCGATACGCGAGAGTTCGACGACTGGATCGACCAGTGGCCGGATGCCAGAATGTATTTTGTACTTGTGGGGGATCGTCCGTTGTTTGCCGGAGCGAAGGTCGGCACGCCGGAGTTCGACCGGCGTGTGGGGACGTGGATTTCCGCCTGGGTCCATCATTTGGACAGCAAGGGCATCTCTCCCGACCGGCTCGTCCTGCACATTCACGACGAGCCGCGCGAGGGGACCGATCTACGATCCTTCTTGGCTTTGGCCAGGGCGATCCGCGCCGCCGAGCCAAGGGTAGTGATCTGGAATGACCCAGCGTACCGCCAACCGGCCAAGGCCCCGCGGGAGTTGTTTGAGGTATGTGACATCCTTTGCCCGAACCGGACCATGTGGCTGTCCGATGGCAAGCCGTTCCAGCAGTTCTACCTTGACCAGCAGCGCAAGGGGTGGGCGTTACAGTTATATTCCTGCTGCGGGCCTGCCCGGCTGTTCGACCCATACGGCTATTATCGCCTCCAGGCTTGGCACTGCTGGCAGATCGGTGCCACTGGTGAGTACTTCTATACTTTCCAGAACAATGACCGTAGTTCCTCGTGGAACCCGTACTTGGCGAGGTTTGTACCTAGCACACCCTTGTTCCTGGACGACGAGACCGTAGTGGCCTGCAAGCAAATGGAAGCGGTGCGCGAAGGCGTCGAAGACTACGAGACTTTGGCGATGTTGCGTAAGGCCGTGGATCGAGCCAAGGCCGCCGGCCGGTCCGGCCCCGCAGTGACCGAGGCCGAAACCCTGCTGAAGACTGCCGCCCAGGAAGTCCTCGACGCCCCGGGCGCTACCCCAGGCGCCGGCGCTCCCAGGGGCGCAACAAACAAGTACCTTAGCTTGTGGCACGACCCGAAAGATTGCACTAAAGCCGATGCCGTGCGGATTCGGATCCTCAAGGCGTTGGCTGCGCTCAAATAACCGGCAAAACGGTTATGAACAAACCCCATCAAAACACGTCCGGGTGAGCGATTGCGTTTCACTGGTGCTCGGTCTTGATCTTGGTTGCCTGGTATTCTGGAGGTTCTGCTTCTCTTTTTCTTCCCGGCACATGCCGATCATCTAAGCCCATGTTCACTACCCCCAATCCGTCTCTCCATAGAACAATTCTCGGCGGCGTGCGGGCAAGATGCCTGTGCTACTAAATAATCCGAGCTGGAGGTGTGATAACGACCGTGCAGGCTGGAGGGGTTGGAATGATTGCGAGCCCGGGTTCGGCGCGGAACCGATATGCTATTGTTCAAGTGAGAATCCCCAGTACCATATGTTGTTATGATTAACGCGACGGAAGATTCAGAAGCCTCCGTAGACCTTCGTGGCCGCGGCGCCTTGGGGGCGAGATTCCGGAGGGTCTTCGTCGTCGTCGACGATCCGGCGCTGCTGCGGCTACTGTCCAAAATACTCGAGTCCGCCGGGTTCAAGGTTCAGCAGGCGGAGGACGGCTTGCAGGCGATCGAGGCGATCCGCAACGACCCGCCCGATTTCGTGATCACTGATTGGGACATGCCGGTTATCAACGGGATCAAACTCTGCGAGATGCTGCGTCGGGAATCGCTGCCGCACTATGTTTACATCGTGTTGCTGACGGCGAGATCGCAGACGCAGGACATGATCCGGGGGGTGGCTGCCGGGGCAGACGACTTTTCTTCCAAGCCGGTGATTGCCGGCGAGTTGCTGGCCCGGTTGCAGGCCGGAGCACGCGTATTGGAGCTTGAACACCGGCTCAGCGTGCTTGCCAGGTACGACCCATTGACGGAACTGTTGAATCGACGCACCTTCTTCGAGATTATTGAGAAGGAGTGGAGCCGGTCGGTTCGTCACGGCTATCCGCTCTCGTGTGTGATGATCGATGTCGACTTCTTCAAGAGAATCAACGATACCTACGGTCATCTGGCGGGAGACGCCGTTCTCAAGGCGATATCGTCGCGGTTGGACAACTGTTGCCGGAAAAACGACTGCGTGTGCCGTTACGGCGGCGAGGAGTTTTGCGTGTTGCTGCCCGATACGGATGAGCAAGGGGCCGTGCATTGGGCCGAGCGGTGCCGTCAGGAAATCGCGCAGAGACCGTGCCTCGCAAACCAACAGAGCATCCAACTGACGATCAGTCTGGGAGTTGCCCAGCGGTGCGACGACACCCAGAACCCCGAACGATTGCTCGACCTGGCCGATCAATCGCTGCTGGCGGCAAAACGGGGTGGCAGGAATCGGGTGGTGGTGTTCGGATCGCACGAGCAGTTGCAAGGAAGCCTTCCGTAGCCGCCTGCTACGAAAGGCTTCCCAAGGTGGAGGTGAAGGGAGTCGAACCCTCGACCTCAGCATTGCGAACGCTGCGCTCTCCCAACTGAGCTACACCCCCAAGGATCCTATAGACCCAGCTTCCTTGCAGCTTCATCAAGAGGTATTGTAGACTGATTCTTTGATCTTTCTTTTTCCTTTCTTAATTCTTTTAGATTCTCAAAATCTTCTAATGCCTCTTGAATAGACAAAAACTCCTCGTAGGGCAATACAACAAATTCTTTCCTGCCTTCTTTTTCAATAACTTGGGGATGAAGGGGCATAGCTGCCTCCTACTGGTAGGCTTCTTTTCGATGACGAACACGGTAAACAATTATTTTTTCGACCTCTACCTCGAAAAGGATACGCCAGTCTCCAACTCGCATCCTATACTCTGGAGTGTAGTTTGTCAATCTCTTTACGTCTCCCTGAAGATTATCCTCAAGAAGCTTCAACTTTTGGACTATTCTTTTCCCGTCTTCCTTAGGTATGCCCTTCAGGTCTTTGGTAGCCCGTGGTTTTAATTCAACTTGGTATTTCATAACGGTCTACTCAAGCCCCAGACTGTGCAGGTACGCGGCTTTTTGCCGCTCTGCGCCCCGCTGTTTGGTGATCTCTCGCCAGCGGGCAGCGGCCCGGGCCAGCGCGTCGGCCGGGGACTGCTCGCCGCGAATTGCCTGGTGGACCGCTGCGTCCAGCGCCGAGAGGTACTCCCGCCGGCCGGGGATTCGAGGGGCGAAAAGCCACTGCTGGTGGAGCAACGTCGCTTCGGTCAGCGCGCCGTAGGCTGCGGCGGCGGCCGGCGAGATCGGTCGCTCGGTCCACTGCTGGGGCGCCTCCAGGTGCGACCGGCGGAACAGCGTTGTTGCCGGGCTCCGCGTACAAACCTGGGGACTGAATTGCTTACCCGAGAGCCAAAACAACAACTGGAAAGCCGGCTCCGGATGGGCCGACCTGCTGGAAACTACTCCGATCCGCCCGGCAACGGCCAGCAGCGGCACCCGCTTATCGGCGTTCTCCGTTCGACTTTCCCACGACTGGTTGCCCACGTTGAAGACCTCTGCCGAGCCGGGCAGTTCGGCGAAGCCGACCTCGATGTCCTCGACCGCGTCGGCGGGCAGACCGCCAGTAGCAGCGGTCGGCCAGGTCAGCGCCATGCCACACTCGCCCTGCCAAAAAGCCGCCCGGACTGACGTCGGATCAAACTCCAGTTGGTTTTTCGGACCCAGCCTGGCCGCAGCGACCAGTTCTTCCAACGCGCGGACAAACGGTTCTCCAGCCACCAGCGGTCCTATGGTGCGAATATCGAACAGCGTCGAATAGTTGTCGCGATGCTTGGCGTAGGGAGCAGCTCGGGCCAACAACACCAGTCCTGCCCAGCCGGGACCGAGCGGCTCGATCGTGCCGGACCAAGGGGCATTGGCCCCGAGGTCTTTCTGTGCGGCCAACAGTTCGGCCAGTTGGTGGTACTCGGCCCAGGTTCGCGGTGGTCGGCGGCCCAGCTTTTCAAGCAGGTCGGCCCGATAGTAGCAAGTCAGCACAGGCGAGCCGAACGGCACTGCCTGGATCTGCTGTCCCCAGGCCGCCTCGCGGAGCTTAAGCAACTCGAATATCCCCGACCAATCGCCACCCGCGCGGCCAAGCAGCTTCTTGGGCAACAGCTTCTCGGGAATTGGGACGACAAGATTCCGCTCGGCCAGCGTACCGAGCAGGTACAAGGGGCAGATCACCGCGTCGGCCGCCAGCGCATCGGCATCGGCCAATTGGCGTTTGGTCGTCGACTCGACCTGGAATTCCGAGCCGGTCTGGGCGTTCCACTCCCCTTGTAACAGCCCGGCAGCGGCGGCCAGTTCCGGGTCGTCCGCCACCAGCAATCGCAGCTTCACGCCGGCCAGAGGTTTCTCGGCCGTGGAACGATTGCCGTCCGATTCCGGACCCGGACAACCGGCCAAGAGAACGAGTAGGCAGTAGGCAACAGGCAGTACGCGGCAGTTTAGCCCCGCCGTCCACGGCGGGAGATCGAGGATTGCTGGTGGGGCGGAATTGACAAACATGCCATTTCCTGCGCTTATAATGGATCCTGGCTATTGTAGCAACACCAAGGTACAAATCCGATGAGTGTCTTCCTGGGTATCGACATCGGCACTTCCGGCACCAAGACCCTGGCGATCGACGAGAAGGGCAATATCCTGGCCGACGCTATGGAGACCTACCCCTGCCACGTCCCCAAGCCGCTCTGGAGCGAGCAGGACCCTGACGACTGGTGGCAGGCCACAATCACGTCGGTTCGCAAGGTGACGAAGAAGGCCAAGCTGAAGCCGGCCGAGGTGAAGGCGATCGGGCTTTCGGGCCAGATGCACGGGTCGGTGTTCCTCGATCGGCGCGACAAGGTCGTCCGCCGGGCGATCCTCTGGAACGACCAACGGACGGCCGCCGAATGTCGGGAAATCGAGCAGCGGGCCGGCGGGCGCCGGAAGCTGATCAAGATGGTGGCCAATCCGGCCCTGACCGGGTTCACCGCGCCGAAAATCCTCTGGCTGCGAAACCACGAGCCTAGCAATTTCGACAAAACGTGCAAAATCCTCTTGCCCAAGGACGAAATCCGCCGCCGTATGACCGGCCAGTACGCAACCGACGTCAGCGATGCCAGCGGAATGCTGCTGTTGGACGTGGCCAAGCGCAATTGGTCGAAGCGGCTGCTCTCGGCACTGGAACTCGACATCGACCTGCTGGCCAAATGCTACGAGTCGGAAGACGTGACCGGCAAGCTCACACCGGCGGCCGCTGGGGCGCTGGGGCTAACGACCGACTGCCTGGTGGTCGGCGGGGCGGGCGACTGCGCGGCCGGCGCGGTGGGCAACGGCATCGTCAACCGCGGCGTGCTCTCCACCTCCATCGGCACCTCCGGCGTGATGTTCGTCCATTGCGACCAGGTGAAGATCGACCCCGAAGGCCGCGTGCACACCTTCTGCCATGCGGTGCGCGGCAAGTGGCACATGATGGGCGTAAACCTCTCGGCCGGCGGGTCGTTGCAGTGGTTCCGAAACGAGCTTTGCAAGGCCGACGTGGCCAAGACAAAGCTGGCGGGCAGCGAAGTCTACGACCTGCTGACCAAGGAGGCCAAAGCCGTGCCCGCCGGTAGCGAGGGCCTGTTCTTCTTGCCCTACCTGTCCGGCGAGCGCACGCCGCACGCCGACCCCGATGCCCGAGGTTGCTTCGTCGGCTTGACCCTGGCCCATACCCGGGGGCACCTGATCCGCGCAATCATGGAGGGGGTGACCTACTCGATGCGGGACAGCCTGGCGATTTTCGACGGGCTGGGGGTGCCGGTGCGGCAGATTCGCGCGTCCGGCGGCGGCTCCCGAAGCCCCTTGTGGCGACAGATACAGGCCGACATCTTCGGCCGAAAAGTGGTCACCATAAATACCAAGGAAGGAGCGGCCTACGGCGTTGCCCTGCTGGCCGCCGTCGGCGCCGGGGCGTTCAAAAACATCCGCGAGGCCTGCGAAGCCACCATTCGCGTGGTCCAAGAAACCTCCGTAGACCGCGCCGCAAGGAGGTACTACGATCGGGCGTTCCCGATCTATCAGCAGCTTTATCGCTCGCTCAAGAATGACTTCAAGAGCATCGCGGCGCTGGAAGCGTAGCTGTCAGGATTGCAAATTGCCTGACTCTAACGTTTTCTATGTGTACGGTCCGCCGCCTGCAAGGGAGGCACAGACCTGAAGGTTGTGTAGCCAATGTGGGTGGTATTGCTTCTGGTTAAGTCGGTGGGCGGGGCTCTGGTATTTGCGTG